>JAUYMZ010000383.1 GCA_030699355.1 Bacteroidota bacterium
AATAATTGGTTTAACTGGTCCAATCGGTGCAACAGGATTAACTGGTGCAACTGGAATGAAAGGCGACACAGGCATAACCGGTTCACAAGGAATAATTGGATTAACTGGCGCAACTGGTCCAATCGGTGCAACAGGGTTAACTGGCCCACAAGGAACAATTGGATTAACTGGTCCAATCGGCGCAACAGGATTAACTGGCGCAACTGGGATAAAAGGTGACACAGGTATAACCGGTTCACAAGGAATAATTGGATTAACTGGCGCAACAGGTTTAACAGGTGCAACTGGGATAAAAGGCGATACAGGATTAACAGGCTCACAAGGAATAATTGGATTAACTGGTCCAATAGGTGCAACTGGAATAAAAGGTGATACAGGTTTAACAGGTTTACAAGGAATAATTGGATTAACTGGTGCAACAGGTTTAACAGGTGCAACTGGTATAAAAGGCGATACAGGCATAACCGGTCCACAAGGAATAATTGGTTTAACTGGTCCAATCGGTGCAACAGGTTTAACAGGTGCAACTGGTATAAAAGGCGATACAGGCATAACCGGCCCACAAGGAATAATTGGATTAACTGGTCCAATAGGCGCAACAGGATTAACTGGTGCAACTGGATTGAAAGGCGACACAGGATTAACAGGCCAACAAGGAATAATTGGATTAACTGGCGCAACTGGTCCAACCGGCGCAACTGGAACGATTTTAAAATTTGCTATGTTTTATGGACTCACTGCTGGTACAGGAAATGGCATTGGAACAGATTACGCGGCAACTATTGCAGTTAAAACTATTTCTGGTAGCGGACGGGTGCCTTTTCCGCGAAATGGACCTACAGCTGGAATAACTCGTGTTGATAATACAAGTTTTACATTGCCTGAGATTGGAACCTATGAAATTATTTTTAATGTTCATACCACAGAACCTGGTCAGCTACAGCTTGAACTTAATGACATTGATTTGCCAGAGACAGTTGCTGTAAATATGAATCCTACTGCAGGTGGCCATGCTATAAGTGGTAATTTTTATATTACAACTACTTCTATCAATTCTATATTGGCAGTAATAAATCCAAGTGGCAACACTCCCGCACTTACCATTACGCCTGCAAATGGATCAAACACACATGCTAACTCACAAAGCATAACAATTAAAAAGATTTTTTAGAAAATTTTGTACATTTTAATAAACACAAAATGAAAAAGACATTTCTTTCTTTCATCTGCATTTCATTTGCATTTACTTTTCAAAACCTAAAGGCTCAATCATTCGCCCGAGAAGTAATTGGTTCAGCTGGAACCTTTGCCACCTCAGCATATGGGTCTATGGAGTGGACAGTTGGTGAAGTAATGACAGAAACGTATGCCAGTAACGGCAATTTCTTTACCCAGGGTTTTCATCAGCCAAGCATCTTAGAAGTTATAATAAAGCCAACAGATTTATTTATTCCAGAAGGTTTCTCTCCAAATCTTGATGGAATAAATGATGTATTTGTTGTTAGGGGAATTGAGAATTATCCCGCTAATAGCATCAAAATTTACAACCGTTGGGGACAGCAAGTATTCGAAGCTAGTCCGTATACAAATACATGGGAGGGTAAATTTCAATCTGGCTTAACAGTGGGAGGAGATAAACTACCAGTGGGTACCTACTTCTATTTATTAGACTTGGGTAATGGGACCTCTATTTATAAAGGAACAATTTATCTCAATAATTAATATTTTTGAGCCATTAACTCAAAAAAAACGCACATTAAGGTAATTACCACAAAGACCAACATTCTTACCTTTGGGTTGTAATTCCATTCTGATACCATCCTGCTGCCAATTGCAGAGAATGAAACAGAAGAGGGTAGACTTAAGAACAGAAGGGTTGAGTTTTCTGTTTCAGAGTTTTAATAGAATAATTCCTTATAAAAAAAGGGATTGTAAATAATTTTACAGTCCCTTTTTTTTATGGTATCAGTTTTGGTTTGAACCCAAATTAGGTATTAATGAACCAATTCTTTGTAGGCTTCAGCCGACATTAAGCCAGCCACTTCATCTGGGTTGGCAATGCTGCATTTTATCATCCAACCTTCGCCGTAAGCATCAGAGTTTACTAATTCTGGTGAGCCATCCAATACTGGATTTACCTCTAACACTTCGCCTGTAAGTGGCATAAATAAGTCGCTTACTGTTTTTACAGCTTCTACAGTGCCAAATACTTCGTGTTGTGCAACAGTAGTTCCTTTGCTTGGAATGTCTACATACACGATATCACCCAATTCGTGTTGAGCAAAATCTGTAATACCAATAAAGGCTACATCGCCTTCTACACGCACCCACTCGTGGTCTTTTGTGTACAATAAGTTTTCTGGAAAGTTCATTTTTTGTGGTTTTTATTTCGGCGCTAAAATAAGGTTTGAACACGAAATAAAAAATGATTCTTAGCTACCCGTTCACAAATTGGGCTTAAGAGGCATTATTTCTGCATTTTTTGTTGGATAGCCTCGAGCACGGTTATAGGCAATAACAAGCAGGTAAGGGCGTAAACGCTATCTTCTATGGGAATGGTAATTAATCGTACACCAATTATTTCTTCGGGATTGTATAATACAACTGGCTCTGGGGTTACAGCTCCTGTAAGCACTCCATTCACAATAAAAAAAGGAATCAAATGCACAAAATAAGCCATCCAAAAATAGCCCATGTATTTTCCTTTAATCCAATATTGCTGAACCAATAAAATAACCAGGGCCAACGCAAAGTTTACAACGGTATAGGTTTTATCATGAAACACAATGATGACTAGGATGCTCCAAATGATAAAAGTATAATTTAAAAAACGGACTTTATTCTGCCACCAACTGTCTTTGGTATAAGCTTTTAAACAGGCATAAATAAAGATACTTGCGTAGGGTACCACAACAAAAAAAGACCATTCTTCTAGCGGTAAGTCTAACACTCGGTAATCCCAAACATAGGTAGAATTAAAACTCCAAACACCTGTTCTAGTAAACCACGAATCCCATATCACAAAAAGAATTAGGTTCAGGCCAATGCCAGCAAACAAGGCGGGCCACCAGCGAAAATAAGCTACTTTTTTATCAAAGCTAAGAAAAAATGGGCCTGCAAAAGAGGCCAACATAAGCCAAGCGTATAAACTCATTTACTGGTATTTGGATCGCGCCAATATTTAAGAGGTACAATCAACATTCCAAAATTTTCTCCTTGCTGTTTGCCCAAATGCTTGTGGTGTATTTTATGCGCCCTGCGAATGGCTTTTACATACCTATTGTTTAAATGGGTAAACAATTTAAAACGTTGGTGAATAATAATTTCGTGCACTACAAAATAGGCAAAGCCATACAAAGAAATACCGATACCAATAAATAACCTAAAATCATCGTACATCAATCCGGTAACATAGCAATAGGCACTTGGCACGGCAAAAATGAGAAAGAAGGCATCATTTTTTTCAAAAAAACCTGGTTCTACTTGGTGGTGGTCTTTATGTAAATACCACAAAAAACCATGCATTACAAACTTATGGGTGAACCAAGCCATAAATTCCATGGCTAGAAAAGTTACGGCAACAATGAGAATATTGATTAGCATATACAGATTAACAATAGGCAAATGTAATTGTTTGAACCTTTTTAGCCAATGGATTGTTGGAATATTTAATTTGCCTGCAAAGCTCTATTTGTGAGGAAAATAATTGTGTTGCATGGCAAACTTTAAAAAGCAAATAGATTTGTTTGGGATGCCTAGTTTATGCTTGCTTTTTTATTATCGACTTGCTTGTTTTAAGGAAGGTTTGAGGGTTTGGAAGTTTGTTTTTATTCCAGCCTCCAAAGAAGCTTTAGCTGGAGAGGCGTGATTTTTTGTTTAATCGTTTATGCGTTTAATTTTTTAGCCCACAGGCCCCAAAACTGATTTTGCAATTGGTGAAATGCACTTATTTATTGTTTGTCTGCTCCGTATTGTTTTTTTAAGTTAAAAATTTATTTTTTTGATTTTTGAAATTTATATTGTAATTTTATTTTTTATTAGCAAATGAAAGAAGCTTTAGTAATGGCAATAGTTAATTTTATTTCTTATTCAGATATTTGGGCACAAAATGTTGGGAATGGATTACATGGTAATCAATCCTATTCTAGTAAGGTGTATACTGATAATACCCGTGCAAAGATTAATGAAGTAATTAATTGCAATTTAGGATTTGATAAAATAGTTTTAGACCCCTTACATAATTATGAAGATGCTGTTTATTCTTGGACACAATTTGTACCAGGAACAGGCTCTAACAATAGGGTTTTGATTATGAATATGGCGCAAATTGATACTCCGGCACCTTCTAGAAATTATCAGATAACCCAAATACAAGCAGTTATTAGAAATTTGCCAAGTTTTGGATATACCACCTTATTGGTAAATAAATTTACCAAAACCAATTGGTGTTTAACGGGCAGTAGTACCTGCCAATTACAAGCCATATTGGTACCCCAATATGATAATTTAACTTTAAATAGTGGTGCCGAAATTACTTGCCACCCATGGGATGGGTATACGGGCGGTGTATCTTGTTTTTTAGTTAGAAGTACCCTTACAGTAAACACAGATGCTTGGCTTAACGTATCGCAAAAGGGTTTTATTAATCCAAATATTGGTGGTGATGGTGGATCAGCAGGTAATGGTGGTGGGGCATTTGGTCTTTCACTAAACCCATCAAATTTTCCAGAGAATGGTTTAAATGGAGATTTCTCAGGGCCAAGTTATAGACCTTTAGGGCAGCCAGTAGCTTTTTTACCTACTAACTGCAATTCGGCTCCATCAGAAAATGGCGGCCAGGGCGGTACGGGTGGCTATGCTTCTTTGGGCGGTTTTGGTTTTGCTGGTTCAGCGCCACAAACCCGGCTCAATCATTTAAGCATTGCCCCTCCCAACAGGGTATTTTTGGGTAAAGCAGGCGCGCAGGGTGCTGGAGGCAAAGGTGGTGGCGGCGGCGGAAGTGGTGGCAATGGCGGTAATGGAGGTAACCCATCTTTTCCAGGTGCTGATGGTATCGCAGGTACAGGTGGTAGCAATGGAGGAGATGGCGGTAATGGAGGCAGAGGCGGCGGTGCTGTTATTATTTTAGCCACCAATATTATTGTAAATGCCACCAGCGAATGGGTAGATTTAAGCGCAGAAGATGGATCCAACGCCAATCCAATTAGTTCTGTTCTAGGATATGGAGAATGTGGTAGTGGTGGCGATGGTGGCGATGCCATGTGTATTACGGGTGGCCTTATTGGTTATGGGGCAGGCGGAGTTAGAGGGCAAAGAGGCAATGGTGCCAGTGGCGGACAAGGAGGTAGTGGTGGAAGCATTGGTTCTAGTAGCATACGGGCCAGCAATACAAACCAGTTTGATAAAACTACCCAAGTAAAAAAGATAAACGGGGCAAAAGGTTTAGGGGTAGCTGGAGAGCCCATTCCAGCGCTAAGCAGCACTATGGGTGCCGATGGTTTCCCTGTAGACCCAAGCACTTGTGGGGTTAGCATAAATACTTGTGAAAAAAACCAATATACCGTATACGATTGTGCTTGCAATGAGGCATACAGGGTTTTAGCAGAAATGGATTATGCAGTAGAATACACCAATTTTATAGAGTTTCAAAATACGGGAGCATTTTCTTTATCGTATAACGATAAAAAGAATAATAATACCGTTAGCATGAGCCCCGGAGCCTATAATGTGCAATATTGTTATTATTATAAAAACAGCAATTTGTTGATGGCATTTGAACGGGTGGATAATAATCCTAATACAGTTTTTAGAGCTACCCGAGGTGGGGGAGCAAATGTACCAGTATACAATGAGTATACTTATAATGTATTTTGGTGCAAACTTAATATAAATGATTTACCTGGTTGCAGCACCATTCATTCTGATATAGGTGTAAATATAAATTTATATACAGCTGCTAGTTTTATAGCGCCCAATGT
>JAUYMZ010000391.1 GCA_030699355.1 Bacteroidota bacterium
ATATTGGCGTGAATGATACTTTGGTAGGTTTTAAGATTTACAGTCAGTGCGCGGTGGAAGAGTATAAATTACCACTGACTATTATTCCAACTAGTGCTATTGTAAATGATTCTTTTTGCGGAAACTATGTGTTCAATGGAAAAACCTATACCCAAACCGGAACCTTTTATGATACTTCATTTAATAGCAATGGCTGCAGGGTAATTACACAACTAAATTTGACACCCTCTGGCAGCGTCGAATTAAGCAACGGATTAATAAGATATTGGCTTGGAAACGGACCAAATGGAAATGTAAGTTTATTAGGAAACGATACACTAACACCTTTTGGAAATATTCAACTAACAGGTTGGGCAGGTAGAGCAGAAAATGCAAACGGTGCCATTTTAAATGGCTTAATAAATAATACCTATCTAAAAACCAATTTGCCTACTATGAGCACATATTCCATATCATTCTGGTATAAAATGGAATCGAATGGAGCTAACCGCCAATTAAACCTACTTGCTAATGGCTCTACCACTGCTGCAGGCTCTATAATTTTAGTAAAAACCGCAGGAGGCATGCTTCACGTATTAAACAGTGCCGGTACTCCAATAGGAAGCGGATTTAACATAATTGCTAATGTATGGAATCATATTACACTTATAAGAAATGGAAGCAATTTTTCTTTGTATGTAAATGGCAATTTAATTACAAGTGGTACCAATATAAATCCGGTAAATCCAGACCAAATTGGAAATAACGGTGTTGCAAATAATGGTAACGGTGCCATAGGTTGGTACGATGATATTAAAGTATATAACAGAGTAATTTCTGCTCCAGAAGCCGCTGCAATCTATAGCATGCCAAGCGTACTAAGCACACCCACATTTAGCAACTTTTGTCAAGGTTACCCCGGCGCTATGGCATTTCAATTTCAGCGCGATTCTAGTGCCAGCATACAATTTCTTCGCAACGGAAATGTGGTAGCAAACGATACCTTTTTTAACTTTACTCAAATACTCCCTACAGATACAAGTATTGGCTATAGAATAATTAAAGCCTGCGCTACTGAAACGGTTTTATTAAACTATAATAATGAACCTACCAACTTAAATAATGGCCTTATCAGATACTGGCCATTTAACGATGCCGTGAATAACAGAAGAGATTTACAAACCAACCAAACTTTTGGATACCTAGGTAATTTTGATAATTCTACTGGCAGAACAGGACTTGCAAATGCAGGCTTACATATCTCTGGTGTTGGCAAAATAGTTTATTCAAATACCATACTACCTGGCGGAAATATCAGTGTATCATTATGGTATCAACGGGTTGCATCTTCTTATTCAGGCTCCAGAACAATAATTGGCAACAACCAATCTAACGGAAACATTGCCAAATACCTATGGATTACCAATAATGGCCAATTGTATTGCGGAACCAATACGGCCAATTCAGGCGCCAATACAAACATAATTTTGGCCCAAAACCAATGGTATCATTTTGTTTATAACATCAATACCAACGGAGAAGTGAAATTATATGTAAATGGAGTTTTAACAATGAATATAACAGGGGTACCAGTGCATCCCATTACTTATTTTGGAAACAGACCAGATGGTAACGAGCCGGGCGTTGGAAATTATGATGATGTACGCATCTATAACCGAAGCTTAAGCCTTTTAGAAGTTCAAAAATTGTTTGGTATGCCAAGTATCCTAAGTATTCCTCACAATGTGCAAGCCTGCGAAGGCAGCAGCTTAAACCTAAGCTTCTCTTACGGACCAGCAGCAAATAAACTCTATACATTCACCAAAAATGGAGTGGTAGTTGGTACAGATAGTTCTCTTAGAATTAACGCTGTTAGTACATCAGATACATTATTTAACTTTACCCTAAACACCAACTGCGGACAAGAAAATCATACAATAAAAGTAACTGTAAACCCAGCAACAGGTGTTGGTCCTACCCTAAACTACAGCAAAATTACTTCGCGCATAACAGCTAATTCTAGCTTTACAAGTTACAAGCTTTATAGAAACGGATTAGTGGTAGATTCTAGCAATACTATTGGCAACATAAACTACCTAACCAATAGATGCGGAACGTATATCGCAGAGTTTAGAAATACCAGTACAGGAGGCTGCCCAGTTGTATCTCCCGTATTAACCATAACCATTGATACAGTATTGGTTCAAGCCAACATTTGTAGCGGAAAAGTTTACAACTTTGGCAACCAACAATTAAGCACAGCAGGCACTTACTTTAGAACCATAAATAGCGTATTAGGCTGCGATAGCACCATTAGGCTGAACCTAAACGTGAAGCAAGCCAGTAGCGCTAGCCTGAGTAGATCGGGCTGTGGCGTAATTAGTTTGTTTGGTAAAAACTATACCCAAAGCGGTATATACAAAGATACCCTAATAAACAGCGTAGGTTGCGATAGTATCATTACCCTAAACTTAAGCATTGCACCAGGAAATCCAACTCAATTTAACCTCAATACCAATGCTTGCAAACAGTTTACATTTAGAAACAAAACCTACACCAGTTCTGGCTTATACAGAGATACCATATATGGAGGCAATGTCGCTGGTTGCGATAGTATAATTGTATTAAACCTAAGCATACAAAACAGCAATAAAAATGTAAGTAAAACAGGTAATACCTTAACAGCTCTAGAAACTGGTGCCAGCTACCAATGGTTTAATTGCCAAACACAAAGTATAATAACCAATGCCAACAGTATCAGTTATACACCCGTATTGAGCGGTAATTATGCCGTAATTATTAGCAAAAATAATTGTATTGATACAAGTAATTGTACCCAAGTTACCATAAGCAATTGCAATGTTAGCAGCACCTTTACCGTTTTTCCACAACAAGATTCTATTGCCTGTAAAGATGGTACCATAAACATAAGTAATGCCAGCTTACCAATAAGCTTAAACCTTTCTTGGACCACCAACCCTACTGGCTTAAACAAGCAAATATCCGACTCTGTTACGGTATACAACCAACTTTGTCCTGAAACCTATTTACTGCGTATTACAGATGCTGTGGGCTGTAAAGATTCTATTATATTTACCATTAACCAACCTAGCGTAGGCTTAAAAGAACAAGAAGGATTCCATTTCCAAATGTTTCCAAATCCGGCGCAAAACAGCGTTAACATTATCGGATTACCATTAGGTTCAAACATACGTTTAGTAGATTTACATGGAAAAGAAATATTGAAACAATTAGTAGAACAAGCAGAAATAAATATTGAAACAAACGAACTTGCTAATGGCGTTTATGTTGTTTGGGTAGAAAATGGAAACCAAGTAGAAAGCAGAAAACTTGTGATTAACCGTTAATTTCACTTTATCTTTTTACCTAAAAAGGGGTGCTTTAAAATAAGCATCCCTTTTTTTATGCCCTCGAAATTTCTTTGAGCAAAGACTGAATCATTTGCAAAGCATCTATTAAGGGAAAAACATGAACCACCAAATGGCTCAATTTTTCGAGTATAGCCAGCAAATCTGTTATGGCATCCATTAAATCTATTGCCTCCGAAAGTAAAGTGTAATCGTAATAGTTTTTTTCTAAACGCAACAGCTTAATATTGAGTAAATGCAGTTTTAGTTTAAGGGCATCGCCTGCCAAAGAATACCTGTCTAACTCCAATAAACTAAGCTCCTTTAACGCAACAAAAACCAGCGATTTGGTTTTAAGAATTTCGTTTACTGAACCCAAAAAATGTTTTGCCAAAAGACCCTCCATTACCTTATTTGAAACAGATTGTTGTACTAAACTAAAGAAGTTATTCTGAAATCCATTGGCCAAAGTTTCTATGCCAACATACGCCTTTTGTAATACCTCAAACAAACAGGCTATTTCATCCTTTTCGGCCGAAGATTCTAGGCTAATCATAAATAAGTGAATCATGCTAGGGTAAAATTAAAATTTGCATTTCAGTCAAATATATCAAAATCACTTAAAATTTACCTAAAGTAAATAAAAATTTCTTTAAGTTGTAATTAATATCACATTGTAAGTACAAATAAGTAAACCTTGCACCACACATGCACAAAGGTTTAAAAATAAAGCTAGCCAGAATAGGTAAAGGCCTTACTCAAGAACAATTGGCCGAGAAAATTGATAAAACAAGGCCACTTGTAAGCAGTATAGAACAAACCGGACAAGGAAACTATTATACCCTTAAAAAGATTTGCGAGGTATTAGACCTAGACATAGAGCAACTAGAAAACGAAGCCAACGAGGGCAGCAAAGCGTATAAAGGTCAAACACTCCAATTGGTTCAAAAAGAAAACGAAAGATTAAAACAAGAATTGGAGTTATACAAAGACCTAAGCCTATCGCAAAAAGAAACCATTCTCTCACTTAAATCGCAAATTGAACTGCTCCATAAGCAAAAGCCCAACAAAAAATAATAAACAGATTAGCGCTTTATTATTTGCCTAAAAGTAAGGTTTATTCTAGGCCCACAAGGTACCTTTATTTTGGGTACCGCATGTTGCCAAAACGCTTGAAAACTACCGCCCATACACAAGAGGCTACCATGACACAAATCTAGCTTTCCTTTTAAAGATTTTTGTTGCTTGTGTTTAACTAAAAAAGTTCTGTTCAAACCTAAACTTATAGAAGCAATAAAAGGATTTGTGCCAAGCTCTTTTTCATCATCGCTGTGCCAACCCATGCTGTCGTTTTGATGGCGATACAAATTGAGTAAAACACTATTAAAACGCTGCTGTGTTTGTGCCTCAATACGCTGCTTTAATTGCAACAATTCGGGTGTAAATGGCAAGGGCGCTAAGCTAATTCCAGAATAAGCATAAGCCGCACCCTCATCGCCATACCACGCGCTAAGACGAGGTTGTGGAATGCTTCTGCCAAAAATTCGAATATCATATTGCTGCCAATGTATGTGTTCTAAAAAATGTTGCTTATAAAAGTTCGCTTCGGCCACATCCAAAAAAGTAGGATAAAGCGCTAAACTTCCATCTTTATCTATTATTATTTCATTATTAAGCAACATAAGCATTCATCTCCCTACTCCTATTAACCCCGTTTATGGCCATTGAAATCATTCTACTGTGGCTTTATAAAGGTACTTATCATATAAGAAACCACGCCACGGGTGCGCTTTACATCCCGGGCATAATCGCCAAAATAGTATAAATCATACTTATTTTCCCACGCATTGCGCTTCAATTTATTGTTGTGCGCCTCCATGCTTAATATAATTCCTTTGCTGCGCCTAGAATAGGGATATTGCGCACCATGGCCAATGTAAGCCATTCCAAAAGACATAGAAGAATCTACTTTTATAGCCACCGTTAAATCGTACAATGCCTGCTTATCACTTAACACAAAGCCATGTTTACTCAGCGCCTTTTTGCATTGCTCTTTTACGGCATGTTCAAAATCTGGATTTAATAATTGAGGTGAAAGGTTAACTATATTTACAGAAACACTGCCACGTTTGGGTGCCGTTTTAACCTTGGTAAAATCTCTATACCTAACCGAACAGGAACTCAAAAGTAACAACATAAATAGTAAACAACAGCTGTTTTTCATTACCAGTTTTTAGGGTTACCAAGTTTAATATAATATTCGGTTCAAACCAACCATAAACCAAGTATTATATTAAGGCTATACAAAAAAAATGAAAAAAATTTGCAATTAAAAGTCAAAAACATAGTTTTGAAACGCTTTTAAACGCAACCTATCCTACAAATGAATAAAAAACTACTATCCCTTTTAACTATTATTTTAACAGGGTTTATTAATAGTAACGCCAGCAATAGCAGCTTTTTTACGCATGTAATAGATTCTCCAAACCAAGCAGAAACACCCTTTTCTCATTACGATAAAAAACACAAAATGCTTAGCTTCTCTAAGTATGTTCCTAAACCCATTCCAGTAAAATGTTGGAAAGACACCTCCGTATATTACCACTTTTCCGATACTGCCGCGCCAGATAGATTTAGGTTATCTATTATTGGCGATTACGAATACACTGCCGTAGTTTATTTTCAAATTATAACGGCCCAAAAAGCATGTGTATTTAAAGATTCTTTTCCGCTTATGAACATACTTGACATGTACCTAGATGGTGGCGGAAATTACGGCACTCGTTTACAAAAAGAACGTGCCATAGATAGTTACCTAGAGGCCCTGTTTGAACCTATAAATATTGAAAAAGCCATCGACCTTTTGCCCGAAAACATGTTGCCAGAGTTTACCATTCATGAAAACCTAAATTACCTGGCCAACAACCGAGCTCAAAAATTCTTTTGCTATTCTAGAAAAGCAGATACCAATACGTTTATTGGCTTCGACCCTGTATTGGGTTATGCCCTAAAATTTTATGAAACAGAAAACGAATAACGTTATTTTAAAAAGCGTTCAAAGCTTGCCTTTTCCAACATCTCTCTATCGTCTGGATGGGCAATACTGGTAAGTAATTCTGCCCTTTGCTCCATGTTTTTTCCATATAAATTTACGGCACCATATTCGGTAACCACCCAATGGATATGGCCACGTGTAGTTACAACCCCTGCACCTTGTTTTAATACCGGCGTAATTCTAGATATGCCTTTGCCCGTTCTAGACGGAATGGCAATAATTGGTTTTCCCCCTTCAGATAAAGCAGCACCACGAATAAAATCCATTTGTCCGCCAATACCAGAATACTGAAACATGCCAATAGAATCGGCACAAACCTGCCCCGTAATGTCAATCTCTATGGCACTATTAATAGCCGTAACTTTAGGGTTT
This sequence comes from Bacteroidota bacterium, assembly GCA_030699355.1. Lineage (GTDB taxonomy): Bacteria > Bacteroidota > Bacteroidia > UKL13-3 > UKL13-3 > B1. Next base: position 6,775 of record JAUYMZ010000391.1, read on the forward strand.
AAACTCAGAATTCGCGGGTCGTTTACGTAACTTATATCCAAACCTTTTACAATCGGATTATCGTCAACAAAATCGTATAGCCTGCGAGTGCCCACTAAAAATCCGGTAACACAATAGCCGTTTATAATTTTTTTCTGGCTATTGTTTATCACTCCTTTTTCAATCAAATCTATGGCACCGTCGGAAAACATCTCTGTATGTAAACCCAAGTTTCTATGCGAGTGTAAGTTTTTTAATACGCTATCAGGTATCGTTCCAATCCCCAATTGTAAAGTGGCGCCATCTTCTACCAAAGCCGCCACATTTCTACCAATTTGCTCAAACACCTGCGTAACCCCACTGGCATAAGAAACCTCCGGTAAAGCATCGTTTACTTCCACGGCATAATCTATTAGCGAAAGCGGAATAAAAGCATCGCCATGCATGCGCGGCATATTGGGGTTTATTTGTGCAATCACAATTTTAGCCTTATAAGCTGCTGCCCTAGCCACATCTACCGAAGTACCCAAGCTTACAAAGCCATGTTTATCTGGCGGCGAAACATGCAATAGGGCCACATCCAATGGCAGAATATCATTGTTAAATAACTTCGGAATTTCGCTCAAAAAAACCGGGATATAATCACCTCTATTCGAGTTTACAGCCTGCCTTACAGATTCAGAAACAAACAATGAATTGATGTAAAAATGCCCTTCTAAATCAACGCCATTTAAATCAAATCCAATGGTACTTATGCTCGTTAATTCTACATTGCGCAATTCGCTTTTTCTATCCATCATGGCCTGAACCAAACTCAAAGGAGTAGCAGCACTGCCATGAATAAAAACGCGTGTATTAGATTGAATATGCCTCGCAGCTTCTTGGGCACTTATAAACTTTGTTTGCTTCATCATGCGGCAAATATAGCCTTCACACAAAGCAGCAGCAAATTATTAAACCTGATATTTGTAAGGTTCTACCAAGCTAATTGGCATTTTAAGCCAAATCAAAGATGCATTCGGTATTATCGACCTCGTTGTCCTTTTAATTGCCTTAATAATTCGCGTTTAAACTCGTGTTCAGCCATAAATAACTTAATTACTTTTTGCGATGGCAATACCTTTTTAAACTCTTGTAAGTATTGTTTAGAAATTTCCAATTCTTGGGTTTTTAAACTTTGCATCTCCTGCAATACCTTATCTGCTTCTGACTGTGATAGTTTATCTAAATTGCCCGCGTGCTCCATAAGTAAGCTGCGCATAGACTCTCTGTTTTTCTCTAATTCGTCGTGGTATTTATTGTAAACAGGCCAAAATTTTTGAGCCTCTTCCGATGATAAATCCAGCTTCTTGGTAATAAATCCTACTTTTAAAGCGTCTATTTTTTCTTTGTTCGGACCACCACCTCTTTGAGCCCAAACAAGGCTCTGCATTGCCAGCATAAATGTTAAAATAGCTATTATCTTTTTCATATCCTTTTTCTCCTATTATAATTCTTCTATAATGAAATCTGTTTCTATATTTTGTAAAAGCTCATAATCTAAGCTAGAATCGCCCAAAACAGGAAGTTGTTCTAGCTCTAAACACCAACCTGCATCGCATAACAAATCTGCGCTTAATTCGGTGCTCCCCAATTGGTCAATCATAAACTCATTATCTAATCTTACTTCTTCTGCTGTATTTGGCCGCGAAAAGGGCATAAGCCAAACACCTAAACTAATAACTATTATGGCCGCAGCCGACAACCAAAACAAAGGTATCTTTTTTGCTTTTTGTATGCTTTTTTGCTTTGAGATATCTGTCTCAATCTTCTGTTGTAATTGCTCAAAATACCCCTCAGGAACAGTATAGCCGCCCTCCTTATTGAGTTGATTTAAAAACAATTCTGCCTCTTCTATCTCTTTATCCATGTTATATATGACTCCTATTTCTGTTAATGGTTTAAAGTTAATTTCATCTTCTCCTCAATTTTCTTTACCGCATGATGGTAAGAAGCCTTCAGGGCTCCCACACTCGTATCTAAAATCTCAGAAATTTCTTCATATTTTAAATGCTCAAAGTATTTCATGTTAAATACCAAACGCTGTTTTTCGGGCAAAGTTAAAACCGCTTGTTCCAACAATAAAGAAATACGGTTACCATTAAAATAGTTTGCCGATACCAATTGCTCAGAAAGCTGAGCTTGTAAGGTTTCTAAAGGAATATTTAAATTGGCTTTTTTCTTTTGCAAAAACCCCAAAGCCTCATTCGTAGCAATACGATACAGCCAAGTATAAAATAAACTGTCTTCTCTAAAATTATCCAGCTTTTCCCAAACTTTTATAAAGGTATTTTGAACTACATCATCAGCATCATCATGGTTAATTACAATGCGCCTAACTTGCCAATAAACTTTGCGCGAATATTTTTGCAGCAACTTGCCAAACACAAGCTCCTTTTGGTGCCCCGCCTTAAATTGCTGTATCCATAATAAATCCTCTGGTGCTAATTCCATTGCTGCTTGTATTCGTATCAAGTATACTCAAAAATCTAAAGAGCACCAATAGGATGTATTATCCGCAAAAAGGTTTAAACCCAAACCTTATTTTTTCTCAAATCTATAATGTCCAATAATTTTATAGGTAAATTTCAATACACTTATAATGACCGCAGGGAGCAACCTCATTCTTTCTTCGGCTGCCAATCATACCAACCCAAACATAATAAACCATGGAATCTCTATGTAGGCAATAAGATTTCCCCGGATAGTACTAAACTAAAATCAAGGCAAATTACGCCTGCTTTAAAACGCCTGCTTGAAACAAAAAGTTAACCTCTAATGGTAATCGCGCAATTTCATTGTGATAAATAATGTCATAGGCACCTTTATTTACCAACGAAATATTGGCCTTGGCGTTAAAATCTGTAACCAACATCAATACCGGAAGATTGGGCGAATGCAACTCCACCAAACTTAAAACTTCCTCCCCCGTAAAATCCCCCATGTTTCTACCACTAATAATTACATCGGGCTTGTTATACATTAACTCAAAGGTTAAATCATCTTTATTCTGAATTCTTCTCAAAAAATAAGAAGAGGCGTTTTTTTCAAATACTTTTTCTACCGTTCGGATAATGGCACAGTTCGTCTCTACTAATAAAACCTTGATTTCCCAAAATGGACTTCCATTCTCAGATTGAAGAGGAATTTGTTGTAATCTCATGTATAGTATTTATTTAATTACCAGCAACATATAGGCAATATTACCTTAATGTTACCGGCAAGCACAAATACTATAGCCCAAACAAAATGCCAAAAAAACGGCTCAGCTTTATTTATACAATGGGAAACTTTCCATCATGTGATTTACCTCTTTTTTCACCGATTGTAAAACACTTTCATTGTCGGCATTCATTAATACTTTATCAATAAATGAAACAACTGTGGCCATATCTGCCTCTTTCAAATGTCTGCTAGTAATGGCTGGTGTACCTATTCTAATGCCAGAAGTTACAAACGGAGATTTATCATCAAACGGAACCATGTTTTTGTTAATGGTAATATCAGCTTTAATCAAGGCGTTTTCAGCTGCTTTACCGCTAATGTTTTTGTTTCTAAGGTCAATTAACATTAGGTGATTATCGGTTCCTCCACTAATAATTTTATACCCTAAATCTACAAAAGCATTTGCCATAGCATCTGCATTTAATTTTACTTGCTTAATATAATGAGCGTAATCTGGAGTTAAAGCCTCGCCAAATGCAATCGCTTTAGACGCAATAACATGCTCTAATGGTCCGCCTTGTGTGCCCGGAAAAACAGCTCCATCCAAAATAGCACTCATCATTTTTATATCGCCTTTTGGCGTTTTTAATCCCCATGGGTTTTCAAAATCTTTGCCCATCATAATAATACCACCACGCGGACCTCTCAATGTTTTGTGCGTAGTTGAGGTTACAATATGACAATGTGGAATAGGATCATTCAAAAGTTTACCAGCAATTAAACCAGCTGGATGAGAAATATCTGCCAATAACAAGGCACCAACCTCATCGGCAATCTTTCTTAAACGTACATAATCCCAATCCCTGCTGTAAGCCGAAGCACCACAAATTATCATTTTAGGCATTTCGCGCTTGGCTATCATTTCAACCTTATCCCAATCTATTAAACCTGTTTCTGGCTCTACACCATAAAAGCTTGGCTTGTATAATTTACCCGAAAAATTTACAGGCGAACCATGCGTTAAATGTCCACCATGCGATAAATCAAAACCCAAAATTTTATCTCCTGGGTTCAAGCAACCCAACATAACTGCTGCATTAGCTTGCGCGCCACTGTGCGGTTGAACATTTGCCCAAGCAGCCCCAAATAATTGCTTTAACCTGCTAATAGCCAAATTTTCCACCACATCCACAAATTCGCAACCACCATAATAACGCTTACCCGGTAAACCTTCTGCATATTTATTAGTTAAAACAGAACCCATGGCCTCCATCACTTGTTTGCTTACAAAATTCTCTGAAGCAATAAGTTCTAAGCCATGTTCCTGGCGCTGCAATTCTTGTTCAATTAGATTGAATATTTCTAAGTCTCTTGTCATGTTTTTGTTAATAAGAAGGTCTCGCAAAATAGTATTTTGGAACTAACTAATAAAATAGATTATTTTTGAAACGCATCAATTGGTTCAAACCGAGAGAAAAAACTAAAACATGAAAGCAATTATTCCCGTAGCCGGAATTGGAACGCGCCTAAGACCGCACACCCATACTCAACCTAAAGCACTCATTCCCATTGCGGGTAAGCCCATTTTGGCGCATATTACAGAAAACTTGATTGAGGCCGGTATCAAAGATTTTGTTTTTGTTATTGGCTATTTGGGCGATAAAATTGAGCAATATATTTTACAACACTACCCTCAAATTAATGCGCAGTTTGTAATTCAAACCACAGGAAAAGGGGTTGGACACGCCATTTGGTTGGCAAAATCTTGTATACACGCCGGCGAAGAAATTTTAATTGTATTTGGAGATACCATCATTGATGCCAACCTACAAGAAATTTGCCAGCGAGATGGCAACTTCTTGGGGGTAAAAAAAGTAGAAGACCCGCGCCTTTTTGGGGTAGCAGAAATAGATAAAGAAGGCAAAATTATTAGGGTAGTTGAAAAACCTGCCATCCCAAAAAGTAATATGGCTTTAGTAGGTGTTTATAAAATTAAAGACAGCGATGTTTTGCTCGATTTTATAGATAATAACTTAGCCAAAAACCTCAGAACCCACGGCGAATTTACCCTTACCGATGCCATTATGCAGATGATAGAAATTGGAAAAGAATTTTATACTTTTGGAGTTTCTAATTGGTTCGATTGCGGCAAAAAAGAAGTACTACTCGAAACCAATTCTTTGCTGCTTAAAAAACTCAACTACGATACCACCCAATATGCCTTCGATAATACCATTATCATTCCCCCAGTTTTTATTGGCGAAGGCTGCAAAATTTCAAACTCTATAATTGGTCCAAATGTATCTATTGGCGAAAATGCCATTTTAAATTATGCCACTATTTACGATTCTATTATTGGTCCGTACGCACAAATAGAATTTGCCATTTTACACCGTTCGCTTATTGGCAACGATGCCCTTCTTAAAGGCATGAGTCAGAGCTTAAACATTGGCGATAGCACCGAAATAAATTTTGGATAAACCGCTAATAAAGCACCCTAAATTTAATAGTTTCGGCAATGTCTTTTAATTGCTTTAAAATGGCTTGATGGTAGTTTTTATTTACATCTGTTATCACGTATCCAACCTGCGCATCTGTTTGTAAATATTGTGCAACTATGTTTACGCCATGCTTACTCATAATACTATTTATTTGAGCCAACACACCCGGCTTATTTTGATGGATATGAACAAACCTATGCTGCCCATGTAAAGGAGGTAAATGCAAACCCGGAAAATTGCAGGCACCTTGTGTGTTTCCACTATTTACAAAATCTAAAAGTTTATTGCTTATATGGCTCGAAATATTACTTTGTGCAACGCCTGTAGCCCAGCGCTGTTTATATGTTAGCTGTACAGGCAAACCTTTAAAAACGGTCTCATCAATGCCATCCAAAATATCCATGGCAAAGCCTCCCAATTTTCCCGCACGCAAAAGTTCTGCTACTGCAAATAAATCTGCGCTATGGTCAAAACTCATGTTTAAAACCAATGCTTCTTGTGGCAATAATTTTAATTCTTTTAAACCCAGCAATGGCACATTTTCACTGCGCTTGCCAGCCATCATTACCAATATATCACTTTTTTTAAGTAGCTCGCTTAGCTGCCTCACCTTTTTTACATTTCCCAAAGCTGGTTTATCTTTTACATCATAAAAAGAAACATCCATTCCCAGAGAACTTGCCAAAACAGAAAACATAGAACCTGCATTTCCATATCCCAAAATACCCAAACGCTTTTCGCTTAATTCGGCACCTAAACTCCTACACAAAAACAGGGTTTGCATCAACGCCAATTCGGCCAAACTCCTGCTATCAGCATATTTACTTTCAAAAAGCACAATGCCTTGTTGGCCCCATAGCTTTGCATAACCGGCATTTCCTTCTTCGCCCCATACCCCAGCAGCCAGTAACTTGGTTTTTTCTGGCTGAACCCAATCCAATTTTACCCCATTTTGGTATATCAAAACCTGACAATCAGTGAGTGTTTGCAGTAGTACTTTCTTGCTTGTTTTAAAAGAAATACATTGTGTTTGAAACCCTTCTTTTCTAAAGTTTGGTTCAGCCAGAAACGTTTCTTCTCCCCAACAAACCACCTTTAACCTGTTTTTGGGATAAGAGATTGCCATAGGCTGTTTGTGTGTATATAAAATTTCGTCTAAACTTGGGGCAATAAACTCCGATTTTTCAACCACTTTTTGCCTAGAAATATTTTCGGTATAGGCAAAAAATTGATGGGCTAAGCCAGCATTAAATACTTCCCAATCTGTGTAGCCATCTCCAACAAATACAAGCTTTCCCTCCAATTTTAGCGATTGTAGTAATTTTACTTTCCCGTTTTCTTGAGCCAAAAAATTATCTGCATCGGCCCCAATAATATTGCCTTTTTTATCGTATACAAAAGTGTTGGCAAAAACATGCTTGGCATCTATGTGATAGGCCTTCACCACGGGCACAATAAACTCCTTAAATCCACCCGATACGATATAAATATTGCCCTTATTCTTTTTAAAAAACGCTTTGTTTTTGATAAAGGAAGTGCTCACCCTTTTTCTAAGTCGATTAACCAAAAGTTGAATATGGTATTTTTTAGCCGATAGCAAAGCAATTCTAGCCTTCAACGATTTACTAAAAGGCATGCTACCATCCATAGCCAAATCTGTTAGCTGCTTTATTTTTTCTAACACAATGTCTAATTCCGGATTGCCAGCCAAACTAATTTCGGCCAATTCTTCCATCGCTTCTACTTGCGTAAAAGTACTATCAAAGTCAAATACATAAATGGTTTTTTCCATGCTTTGCTATAAGGGCATTAAATAAAAAAAGCAACCCAATGGATTGCTTTTTAAAATTTTAAAAATTGAGATATTAATATTTAGAAAACTTTTGAACTATCATACCTTTTTCAGTTTCTGCATACAACACATACAAGCCATTTTGCAAACTGCTTATTTCAATAGAATTATTGATAACATTGCCCGCTAAGGCTTCTCTACCAGATAAATCTACCACCTTAAACGTGTTAGGATTTGCACCATCTATATGTAAAACATTGGTGGCAGGAACTGGAAACAAACGGTAAGTGCTTTTTTCTAAACGCTTAATACCCACATTGGTTCCATCATAATCAATAATAACACGCATCATATTTCTTTGATACATTAACTGTGATGCCGTTACACCTTCGTAATTAGATAGAATAATATAGAAATCTCTTTCTCCAAAAAAGGTAGTATTTGGGGTAACATTATACTTTAATACTTTTTTATTTGTTGTATCATAAATATTGGTTCCAGGCGGAAACCACCATTTTTGTGGCTGAAAATTAAACTCAAAACCATTTCTGGCACTTCCGTCAACCGCACTAACGTCGGCACCTACATTGAACGTTAAGGTGTCGTTGTTGGGCGTCCAAACTACCAATTCAACACCCGCAGAGGTGTCGTTTACATTCCAATTATCATAATTTAATGGGTTGCTAAAACCAAATCTCAATTGGGCATTTGCGCTTAATGAGAATAAAACAACACTGCAGATAAGTACTAATTTTTTCATTCTTTTCAATTTTTCTCTTTTCGGTTCAAAAAGGAATTACAAGTTTACTAAATTATTTGATGTAAAAAAATCAAAAATAGTTGCATTTGGTCTGAACCAAAAAAAACTATTTCTGAATGGGTTTTACAATTACTAATTTCTGACCTATGGCAACTTGGTCTGTGGTTAAATCATTAGTGGCCATAATATCTGCTGTTTTTAACCCATATTGCTTGGCAATAGAAAACAATGTTTCGCCCTGGCGCACCACATGCAAACCTGGCGTAGATTGGGGGTCTTTGGTATCTGCGCTGGTAATGGCAGGGTTAATAATTAATCGCTGACCCACCGAAATGGTTAATCCCTCCAACAAATTTAAATACTGAATAGCATCTACGCGCACGCTGTATTTTTTACCTATACTATACAAAGTTTCGCCAGCTTGTACGGTATGAAAAAAGCTTAAGTTTTCTTTAAACTCATGTAAACTATCTATTACTTCTGTTTCAACAGGCTTTTGGGTTTCTATATTAGCCTTCACATTATCATACACTTTTTGGTTATACAAAGTGTCCATAAATACCGAATCTTGTTTTCCTGGCGTGGCAATAACCACTTCATACGAAACTGGAGCAAATAACTTGGGCGCTGCATCTCGCTTGTTTCTCAAATAAATTTGCTCGCCGGCAGCAGGCTCCTGACCCTCTTTTAACAAGTTTCTTTCCATCAATTTATCTAACCTAACAGCATAGCGCTGACTAATCCAAAACATGGTTTGCCCATTGGCAACGGTATGGTACAAAGAATCGGTTTTGGTTTTTTTGGCCTTTAAGTATATGGTATCGCCCTCTTTGCAACTTTCTTCCTTACCTAAATCATTGTATCTGTACAACTGATGTACTTTTATATCGTAATCTAAAGCAATTTGGGCAAAGCTTTCGCCCTTTTTAGCTCGTATACCCGGCACCCCATTATTTTCAAACTCTTTTCCGTAGCTTTTTACAATTTCTGCTTTCTCTTCTTTCAGCTCTCTATCTTCTTCTTCACTCAATTTTACCCCATCAAACCTGTCTAATTTATGCCTTTCAATAAAAGTAATCAACAAATCTGCGTATTGTGGATTGGTAGCATAACCCGCTTTTTTTAATCCATGTGCCCACGATTTATAATCCGTTGGTTCCAAATCAAACAAAAAAGCATACCGGGTATTCTTCATTAAAAAATCAGAATGATCGCGGTAACTATCTATAACCGCATCATATTTTCTAAAACATTCTTGCGGCGCATCATCGTCTTCATACATGGTTTTTCCTTTCCAAGTATTTTTACACTTTATACCAAAATGATTATTGGCCTCACGCGCCAAACGGCTATTGCCATTGCCACTTTCCAAGATACCTTGCGCCAAAGTAATAGAAGCCGGAATTTTACTCCTGTACATTTCATCCACTGCAAAAGCACTATACTGATTTATATATTGCGCCACAGTCATCTTAGGCACTATCACTAAAGAATCGGTTTGAGCCAAAACTTGGAGGCTACAAAATATAAATGAAAGTATAATTGGCAGTTTTTTCATGGTAATTACACAAAAGTATGGTTTCGAGCTTATTTAGCCATATAGCTTTGCCCACATAAAACAAGAGGTGTATAGATTTATGTGCAAAACGCAAAACATCTGCTTGTTATTTCCATTTAATTAAACAACATTTACACCACCTAAACTTTACGTTGTCATATGATTTCCATCAAAAACATAAGCCACTTATTATTTACAATTTTTGCCATTGTGGCCATTTTATTTTACGGGCAAAACATACTAATTCCGTTCGTTTTTGCGCTCTTATTTTGGTTTATTGTTAAACAAATAAGGGTATTTATGGAGCGTATAACTTTTATAAAAACCAAAATTCCTATATGGCTAAAAAATTTGGCCGCCACTATTATTTTACTTTTTTCTTTAAACACACTCCTAAAAATAGTGCTACACAATGTAACCTTACTCAGCCATTCTTACCAAAAATATCAAAGTAATACCAGCACCATTATCCAAAAAATTAGTGCAGAACTCAATCCAGAAATCATAGAAAGGATAAATGATTTTCTCACTCATTTTAACATAGCACAAACCGTCTTAAACATCTTCAATTATTCTACAAATATTCTCGGAAATCTATTTTTAGTAATTATTTACGCCTTATTTATTTTCCTAGAAGAACCCACATTCAAAACAAAAATTTCTTTGCTTTTACCTAATAAAATAAAGCAAAAAAACTTGCAATATGTGTTTGAGGAAATAGAAAAATCTATCTCCAAATACTTAGGTTTAAAAACTTTTGTAAGCGTTCTTACTGGCTTGTTTAGTTGGCTGGCACTCTTATTTCTGGGGGTAGATTTTCCCATCTTCTGGGCTTTCCTTATCTTTCTTCTCAATTACATTCCAACCATCGGTTCCCTAATAGCCACCGTATTTCCAAGCATATTCAGCTGCCTGCAATATGGAGAACTGCTACCCGGATTATGGGTATTACTTTTAGTAGGTTCAATCCAATTTATAGTTGGCAATTTGCTCGAACCTAAACTGATGGGAAATAGCATTAATTTAAGTCCGCTTATCATTATTCTTTCTCTTAGTTTCTGGGGCAGCATTTGGGGCATAACCGGTATGTTACTAAGCGTACCCATTATGGCCATCATTGTTATCATCCTCTCCAAATTCCCCAAAACCAAACCCATTGCCATTTTACTCTCTGCCAATGGTATTCCAGAGAAATAAGGAGGATAACTTTTAAAGGAAAACTGCTATTTGTAACTGAAATAATTTTTTTACTCTAATTGCTAAAATTTAAATTCTGTGCCTACCCTATACTGATATGTTTGATATTTAGCCCAAAACTCAGTATAAGTATTTGTACCATTATAGAAGGTGTTTAAAATCTCAATTTGTGGAGAAACCCATTCAAATTCAGAAAATAACACCCAGGAAATAGACTTGTTCAACTGTATTGTTTTACTGCAAGCCAAGAGGTAAGACATTCCTTTTACATTTCGCCCTTCTATAAAATTAGATCCATCACCTCTCCAATGTCCTAATGTAGGCCGATTTAGATTTGCATAGACAAGTTCAACTTCGTTTTTATATTGATTGTTTGCAACACCAATACCTACATCAAACAAACTCTTGCCCTTGTTGTGAAAATTATAATAAAGCATTACTGGAATAGTTGATCCTATTTGTTTTAATTTAAAACTCTCATAAAACAAATAGTTTCCATGGTTTATCATGGCTGTTTTGCTATTCATTCTATAGCCAAGTTTAAAATAAATATGGTTAGTAAGGTTAAAATATACATTATATAATAATCCAAATTCTAATCCATCTGCTGTGCCATAATTTAAATCCTCATTTTGGGGAATAACTTTATTTACACCCGTATATACACCCAACCCTACTTGAATAACACGTTGCTTTCTTAAAGAATCTTTAGGGTGAAATAGTTGTGCAGTTGTAGCCTCCATATTTATGAAATTGCATACCATCAAACAAAGTATAATTTTAATTAGTATTCTCATAATGCATCCTGCCTTTTTTAAATATGCTATCTCAATATTTAGGTGAGGTAAAAATAGGATTAATTCTACTTTTTATAATAATTTTAATTATTTTTGAAAATGCCTACAGTCTTATTCATATTTGGTTGGAGATTATTCTTTTATGCAAATGAAAACAGCGAACCTATACACATTCATGCTTTAAAGGGAGACATGGAATGTAAATATTGGATTTTAGTTGATGAAGTGGAAATTAGAGAGGAGTTTTCATTCAATATGTCGCCAAACGCAAAGAGAGAAATAAAAAAAATAATATACCAAAACTTTGATTTGATTATTGATTCTTGGAATAACTTTTTTAATAAACAACATGATAGCAACTCATAACATAGAAAAAGTAAGTTTTGAAAACAATTTTATGACGCTTCAAATTGATGGAAAAATTATAGTACTCAATTTAGAGCAGTTATCGCCTAAACTTGCTCATGCAAACAAAATAGAAAGGGAGCTTTTCAAAATTTCCCCGTCTGGTTATGGAATGCATTGGCCGCTTCTAGATGAGGACCTTTCAATAGAGGCTATTCTGAAAAATAATTATTATTAAACAATTCACCTTCTCACCACTTTTTGATGGTAGTCGCCCAATTGAAAACCATACATTCCAGCTGCCAAGCCTTCTAAAGAAATTTGGCCTTTTTCTGAACCTACTCGCTCACGCAAAATCACCTTTCCAAAAACATCTATCACTTGGTAGTACAAACCTACAAACCTTGCTGGTACTTCAAAATATAGCACCCCTTCACTGGGGTTTGGGAAAATACGTATTGGTTCAGACCAACTATTAAAAATGCCGGTGGTGTTGTTAATTACTATTTCGGTATCATGACTAATGCTTATGCCACAGCGCATAGCCAATAAGCGTGCTTTGTATGTGCCTGCAGCTTGGTAAATGTGTTGCGGATTTACTTGTGTAGAGGTATCTCCATCGCCAAAATACCACATATAAGAATCGGCGTTGGTAGATTGATTTTCGAATTGAACCAATCTTGAATTTAACCCAGAAATAACATGCTTAAAATGTGCCTTGGGTTCAAACAAACCCATATTTAAATCGCCCAAATTTTGATATACCACCCACTTTGCAGCAGCTCTAATGGCCAACGCTTCAGCGGCAGGTAAACCACCATCATAAGTGATGAGCGTGGGGTCTTTTCGCAAAATTACGGCGTAAAAACTACAAGCAGCGGCATAGGTTCCGGCCAAAGAAGGGTGACTCTCATCTGATTGGTATAGCTCCATCGTTGGATGATTTGTTCTGAGGTACCTCCACAAAGCGCCCACCGGAGACAACAAGGCTTTGTTATCATTGGCCATTTTTCTATAACGCAGAGCCAGCAAACTATCCATTCCCTGATACGTACACACAGGAGGCCAAAAAGCACAATTCTGCGCATCGCCATTCTTTCTACCCCATGTCATGTAAAACACCGTTTTAGAACAAGCATAATTCTCTTGAATCATACTATCCAATGCCCTGGCAAAAGGATAAACCATTACTTGCACATCTGCCTCGGGAAAAGAAGGCAGCTGACTTTGATCTTGCAGTACCACATAATCCCATTGTGCCGACTTAATTTTTGCTATAGAAGTAGCGTTAGAAGCATGACCCATTAATCTATAACCCCCAGGAGTGTTTTCATCGGTAAATAGCGTATCTCCAGTAGAAAAAGCCATATCTTTTAAGAGTTTAGGTAAATTATTTACGTAAGTATAACTATTCCCCAAAAACAAAACTTTTAATTCCTTGGATTGAGCATACAAGTTGCCAAACAACCCAAAGCCCAACAAAACACACAGCAAAATATTCTTATTACCCATCTTTCTATTTTATAATTTTAGACTAATACCTTTACAAATTGGTTGCAAAAGTATTAACTTTCGGCTTTGGTTTGAACCAATAATAAAATAAACTAAACCCGAACCTACAATGCTACCATACACCCTAGAGCAAAGCACCCTAATTATTAAGCCAAAGCAGGCCAACTATTTGGTATTAGCTGTTTTAATAGTATTATGTTTTTTGTGTTTAGCATTGCCCATTATGGGGTTTGTGCTAACGATAATAGAGGGCGATAGCCCTCATTTTGGTGGCATCATTTTATTAGGTTTGATGGCTCTGATTAGTTTTTATTTACTGCGATTAATTCTCTGGAATAGTTGCGGTAAAGAGATATTTGTTTTTGAAAAAAATTCTATTCAATACACAGCCGATTACAATTGGTTTAAAGATAAGGTAAAAACTATTTCCGTTAAAGGAGATATTCAGTTTGCTGCAAAAGAAGCCGGATTTAAAGAAGATAAAACAGGCGTTTTACTTATAATTTCAGAGGAAGAAGAACTAGAATCTGTAGTAAAAATGCCCATAGATTTATTGCAACAGTTGGTACTAAAACTCCCACCAAAAAAACCCTAACTAAGTAGCTAACCATTCTAGAAAAATAAACATAGAGATTCTTCTAACCATTATGTTCCGCTCACAAAGTCGTTCAGCCAAATGAAAGAAGACATTCTCATTTAGCAAATTGGCTTCATAATTGGCGGCCTTGCCGCCAATTATGAAGCCAATATTTCCCGAAGATGCCCGTCATTCCGACCGCAGGGAGGAACCTCTGAAGGCTTACTTGGATCGCGCCATTTTGATTAGGACGACCATTTTTTAGGAGTTAAAGGCAGGCAGGTAGGATTGTTTTCTGTTAGTTAGGAATTTCCTGCTTTTTATTAGGAAAAAGTGATTTTATATTATAAAGTAACCCAACTGTAAACACATGTGCAACAAATCCAGTTTCGCTCGCTTCTTTTTGAACGGTAGTAAGATTTGAACCATATTGATAGCTAAACTCCAATCCCATAATGGGTGATAGTTTAAATTTGGTATAAACTCCAGCTTGATAACCTATTACGAAACGTTCAAAATTGGAGGATACATTATGTTCTATTCCAATAGGTTGTGGGTTTTGCCAAGCACGTAACAAATAATTACCCCTTAGCCCAACCTGAAATCCTATGCGAGTTTTATCATACAATGGCACTTCACATTGCAACAATAAAGGTATTTGTAAATAATAGATTTCTTGAGTTTTTTGATAGCTTAACACCACTTGATTGATTTGGTTAACATAATTAACTGTTCCTTCTCCATCTAGTTGCAAATAGTGTAAACCTGTTTTAAAAAATAACACCGAATCTTTAATTGGATGCAAATACCCTACACCAAACTGAAAGCCGCCTTTACTTTGTGCGAAAGGAAACATGCCATTGTATTGCGAATTAATATATGCTCCTTCAATGCTTACTTGTTGGGCAGATACTTTTACAACTTGTATAAGCATAAGCAACAATAGGCTGATAATACTCTTTCTTATCATGGTTGATTTTTTTAGGTAAAACCCAAAAGTCGCAAGTTAATTTGGTAAAAGCAAATTTTAATTTTGGATTATTACCAATCTAGTTTAATTGAAATTTTCAACAAAAAGTTGAGTTTATAAGCATAGCACCCCCTTTCCCCCAAATGGGCGGTAGAAGGTTT
>JAUYMZ010000399.1 GCA_030699355.1 Bacteroidota bacterium
TTATTGCAAATAATTTTCATAGTAGCCTCAGAAATCCCCTTGAATTACTGGGTAATTTAAATCTCACCTACAAAAGAAACATTAATAAGAAACATTTTTTGATAGCTGATATTTCAAACTTTTCAATTTCCAAAGATTTGGGCAATGGCTGGCATAAAGGTATTCAATACCAGTCGGCCTCTCTTGGTTATGGTTATTTATTGTCAGTACAAAAGCTGCAAGCAATGGCTTTTGCAAATGTGCCCTACCGTTACAAAGGTTCAGAATACTTTATTTATTTTGAACCTAATGATGGATTATGGACTTGCATTGGTCCAACCTACATTCATGCACCCACTCATTCTATTGGCATTGGTGCAGGCATAGATTTAAATTATTTCTTGCTAAAAAATTGGGCTATCGGAGCTAAAGTTCAATACCAATATTTTCCATTTGATAACAGAGAATTTATGGGTTCTGACATGGATAAATTTCGCAATTTTGCTCAAAAAACCATACAAACTCCCGACCTATTTTTACTTCAATTAAAAGTGGCATATCAATTTAATCTATTGAGAAAAAATAATACGAACTGATAAGCTCAACCCCAAGAATAATATTCACTAAAACCAAGAACTT
The DNA here is from genome assembly GCA_030699355.1 of Bacteroidota bacterium. Taxonomy (GTDB): domain Bacteria; phylum Bacteroidota; class Bacteroidia; order UKL13-3; family UKL13-3; genus B1. The sequence continues at coordinate 619 of JAUYMZ010000399.1, forward strand.
TTCTTTTTGCTTCTCGAGCTACCTGTTAATCCGAGGGCTCCAAGTAAACTTCGAGTAATAACATTGGCAGCGGTTCTGGCAATTTGTTTGCTTACCGGCGATGATAAAATATCGTCTAGTGAACTACTTTCTTTTCTAGTTGAAGAGGTAGGTTTGCTCGTTTTTTCTGGGATTTCTTCTTCTATAAGCTTTGCTTTTTCTAAACGCTCGTGCAGCATTTCATAAGCACTATGACTGTCTAATTCTTGGTTGTATTTTCTTGCAATGGCAGATTTACTGCAAATTGCATCTAATTCTTCATCACTTAAAATATTCATGCGGCTGCTTGGGCTGCACAATAAGGTTGCGGCCAATGGAGTTGGAATTCCCTTTTCGTTTAAGCCTGTTATTAATGCCTCGCCCATTCCTAATTGAGTGAGCATTTCATCTACTTTATAGAACTCAGATTCTGGAAAATTTTCAGCACTTTGTTTGATGCTTTTTCTGTCGGCAGCGGTAAAGGCTCGCAAGGCATGTTGCACTTTTAAGCCTAGCTGACTAAGCACTGCGGCTGGCACATCTGTTGGGTTTTGGGTAATAAAGAAAATACCTACTCCTTTAGAACGAATAAGTTTTATAACGGTTTCAATTTGGTCTAACAAGGCCTTGCTGGCTTCATTAAAAATTAAATGTGCTTCATCAATAAATAAACACAATTTGGGCTGATCCAAATCTCCTTCTTCAGGCAATTTAGCGTAGAGTTCAGCCAATAAACAAAGCATAAAGGTAGAAAACAACTTTGGCTTATCTTGTAAATCGTTTACGCGCAATACAGATACAATGCCCAAGCCATTATTGTCTATTCGCATTAAATCTGCTATATCAAAACTAGGTTCACCAAAAATAACATCGCCGCCTTGCTGCTGCAATTCTATTACTTTTCTGAGTATAGTGCCTGTTGAGGTGGTGCTAATTTTGCCGTATTCTTTTTCAATTTCTGCTTTACCTTCATTCGAAATAAATTGTACTACTTTAATTAAATCTTTTAAATCTAACAAAGGCAGTTCATGGTCGTCGCAGTATTTAAACAGCAGGCTCACAAAGCCACTTTGGGTTTCGTTTAAACCCAGAATTTTACTCAATAAAACCGGACCAAATTCTGACACAGTGGCTTTTAAACGAGTACCTTTGCCATTATTTAAGGTTAAAAATTCAACCGGAATACCAGCGGCTTCCCATGTTAATCCCAATTTCTGGTAGCGCTCCGTAATTTTATCATTTAAAGCACCCGGCATAGCCAAACCACTAAGGTCGCCTTTTATGTCCATAACCAGCACAGGCACACTTTTTTTGCTTAATTCTTCGGAAATTAATTGTAAGGTTTTGGTTTTACCTGTACCTGTTGCGCCTGCAATTAATCCGTGTCTGTTAAATGTTTTTAAAGGCAGTTTCACTAAACAGTCACTGTCGGCTTCCCCATTTAACATAGCTGCTCCTAAGGTTATGCTCTCACCCTTGTGGGTGTAGCCGTTTTGCATAGTTTGTTTAAACATAGTTTTTTAGAGTTTATAGAAAGAGGAAGAGGAAGAGGAAGAGAAAGAGAAATTAAGTGTTCCGTAATTCGTAATTCGTAATCCGTAATTCATAATTCATAATTCATAATTCATACTTCATAATTAAAATTCTACATCTATCTCATTTTTTATAAGGTCTTCAAACGTTTCGCGGGCTCGGATGAGTTGCGCTTTGCCGTTCCAAATGAGCACTTCTGCCGGGCGGAAACGCGCGTTGTAGTTGCTACTCATGGTGATTCCGTAAGCGCCGGCATTTTTAAAACACAAGATATCGCCTTCATGCACTTCGTTGATTTTTCTATCCCAACCAAAAGTGTCGGTTTCGCAGATGTAACCTACTACGGTATAAATCCTTTGTTTTCCTTCTGGGTTAGATAGGTTTACAATGTGGTGGTACGAATCGTACAACATGGGTCTAATTAAATGGTTCAGACCAGAATCTATACCCACAAACACGGTGGCAGTAGTTTGTTTAAGCACATTTACTTTGGCTAAAAAATAACCCGATTCGCTCACTAAAAACTTCCCTGGTTCAAACCATAACTCTAATTCTCTGCCATATTCTTTGCAAAACTCAGTAAAGCGTTGGCTTATGGCTGACCCTAATTCTTCGATGTCGGTAGTGATATCGCCTTCTTTATAGGCCACTTTAAATCCGGAGCCAAAATCTACGAATGTTAAGTCGGGGAATTCTTTGGCGATATCAAACAAAATCTCTGCCCCTTGCAAGAATACACCGGCATCTAAAATATCAGAGCCCGTGTGCATATGCAAACCATTCACATGGATATTGCTCGATTTAACCACACGGGCAACATGGCGCATCTGGTGTACCGAAATGCCAAATTTAGAATCTATGTGACCGGTAGAAATTTTGGCATTTCCGCCTGCCAAAATATGTGGGTTTACACGAATGCAACAAGGAACAGTATTGCCATAAATACTGCCAAATTGTTCTAGAATAGAGATGTTATCTATATTTATATGAACGCCCAATTTTACTGCCTCTTGAATTTCTTCTATGCTCACACAATTGGGGGTAAAGATGATGTCTTCAGGCGAAAATCCTGCGCGCAATCCAAGTAAAACCTCATTGATAGAAACAGTATCCAAACCACAACCATGTTTTTGTAATAGTTTTAAAATAGCAGAATTGTTTAAGGCTTTACAAGCATATTTTACCTTTATATTTAAAGGTTTAAACGCATTAACTAAACGTTCGTATTGTGAAACAATTTTTTCTCCGTTATATACATAAACGGGTGCTCCAAATTGAGCTGCTATTTCTTCTAGGTTAACGCCTGCTACGGCGTACTTTCCATTCACTATTTCCATATTTGGCAAAAGTAGGAAAAAAAGTCGATAGTCCATAGTAGATAGTCCATAGTAGATAGTCCATAGTCCATGGTCCATAGTCCATAGAGGTTTATAGAACTTCAATGGCTTAAAAAGAAATCTTTAGGAAATAAGAATATTCTATCCAGTGCAATTGGCTATTGTCTATCGACTATGGACTATGGACTATCGACCATGGACTTTTCTCACAATCCAAATCCGTAGTAGCCTTTGCTGCCGTCGGGATTGATTCCTTCGAAGAGCACGCCGCCTTTTCTATCTTCTAGGTTAAGCTTAACGTCTGTGAAAGTTGATACCAGTTTTTTATCGATGCTAATTAAGATGAAACCATTGGGGATTCCAGCTTTTTTGAGCGGACTTTTATCGCCTATTTTTTTGATGCGCACTCCATTTGCGATTTTAAGTTTGAGTCTTTCCTCGCGCGGGATTGACTCGAATTCACAATCAAGGAGTTTGTTGTTTTCGATTTTTTCTGCTTTGGCTAGTTCAGCTTTGCCCTCTTTATTGCGCAAGGTTGCGGTAAGTTCAAGGATTTTGCCTTTGCGCAGTACACCCACTAAAACTTTGTCGCCCGGACTTTTCTTTCCTACTTTTTCTTGCAATTCGTTACTGGTATTTATAGCTTCGTTATCGATGCTCATAATCACATCGCCATCTTTCATTCCGGCAGCTTCGGCGGCACTGTTTTCGTTTACCTTGGCCACAAATACGCCCTTCACTTCTTTAAGACCTTCTTTTTCTGCCAGTTCATTGTTTACATCTTGAATTTGCACACCCAATAATCCGCGCTGAACCGAACCAAATTTCATTAAATCATCTACTACTTTTTTCATGAGGTTGGAAGGGATGGCAAACGCATAACCCGCGTATTGTCCGGTTTCGCTGGCAATGGCCGTGTTAATACCCACCAATTTGCCCTCTGTAGAAACCAACGCACCGCCGCTATTACCAGGGTTTACAGCGGCATCTGTTTGAATAAAAGCCTCGATAGCATATTGTGTTTCCTGATTTCTTGGGTCGCGGAGTAGGTTCAGGCCACGACCTTTTGCGCTTACGATACCCGCAGTAACGGTTGAGGTGAGATTAAACGGATTGCCAACTGCCAATACCCATTGACCCACTTTTACCTGGTCTGAGTTGCCTACTACGGCGAAGGGAAGATTTTTCTCTTCAATGCGCAATAAGGCTAAATCTGTATTGCGGTCGGTACCCAACAATTCAGCGTCATATTCACGTTTATCGTTTAAAATTACCTTGATTTTGGAGGCGCCATCAATAACGTGGTTGTTGGTTACAATGTACCCGTCTGAAGAGATAATAACCCCTGAACCAGAGCCCCTTCTTTCGCGTTGAGGCATTTCGAAGCCACGGAAGAAACCACCAAATGGATCCATTTCCATGGGGTTTTGACTGGCAGGAACGGTGGTTAGAATATGCACTACGGTGGGGGTAACTAATTCGGCTACGGCTACAAAATCTGGGTTGCTGCCTTCGTTTAAATTGGCATATTTGGCAACATAATCAGATTCGAACCTAGCTTGGTTATCATGACTAATTAATTTGTACAATCCAATGGCAACTAATCCGCCCAGACTAGCTACAACAAGCATTCCGATATATTTTTTCATGGTACTATTTTTTTTTGAATAGTTTTCAAAAATCATTCCAGCCTACAAAATGACAGATTTTTAAGAAAGTTTTATGACAAAATGGTTTTTGTGATGCATTCATAAAAACTATTTAGCTTATAGAATAAGATTGTTTTTATTCTATTTTACTTTAAAGTTTTTCAATCTCTTCTCGTGATAATCCAGTAGAAATTATGATTGTTTCAATACCTATTCCAATATTTTTAAGAGATTTTGCTGTTTCAATTTTCCCTTCAATTTTCCCTTCAATTTTTCCTTCAATTTTCCCCTGAATTTCCCCTTGAATTCTCCCTTCAATTTCCCCTTGAATTCTCCCTTCAATTTCTCCTTGAATTCTCCCTTCAATTTCTCCTTGAATTCTTCCTTCAATTTCTCCTTGAATTCTACCATGAGCTTCGCCTAATGAGATACCCTCAACATAGGCTGTTTCCTTAGCATATTCAAAAACCGCTTTATTGTCCCTGAATATTTTTAAGCTATATTCATAGCTATCCAAATCTTTTGGTTCAAACTTAGCAATTTCAGCCTTTTCAAAGGCTTGATTGAATACATCGTCGGCAATAATGGCGGGAATAGATTGAAAGTCTTCCAAGTATTTAATAAAGTAAAGCCATTTATCCAACCGCGACTCTAATTGATTTTCTGTCTTTTTAAAATTGGGCATTTCTAGATAAATAAAAGTTAGCTTATCGTAAAAAGTTATTCCATTTTGGTTTTTTAATTTAATGGTATGTAATACCTCACTTTTTTCGGGTTCGGTTTCATAATCATCAAAAGTGAAGTCTAAAATACCAATACAGTAAACTGCTTTTAAATTATAATTCCATTCCCCTTTTTCGGCCTGTTCTCTAATAGGAAACGTTGAATAATAAATAGTTCTTTCCTTAAAATAATTTTGTTTCGCCTTTTGAAGTTCAACGATAAATTTTTCACCAGATTCGTTTTCACAATAAATATCGAAAATAGCTTTTCTTTCCGAGTAAATTTGGGCTAAATGTTCGTTGCTTCTGAAACTTAAATGGCTGATTTTATCTTTTTCTGGTAAAATTGCATTTAAGAAATCTAACAACAATGGTTTACTGGCTTCTTCTCCG
>JAUYMZ010000403.1 GCA_030699355.1 Bacteroidota bacterium
GGGCGCTTATGTGCAGGTAAACCAAGAACTAAACAAAAAATGGATACTTTCTGAAGGGATTAGATTAAATTACAATTCGTTAGAAAGTAAATTTAATGATAAAAGTTTTTATCCATTTTTACCCAATCAGATTAATCAAAACTATGCCCCGGTTTCTGCCAATATTGGGGTAGTTTTTATGCCAAGTAATACCTTTAGAATATATAGCAATGTTGGGAATGCCTATCGGGTTCCCAATGTAGATGATTTAGGAAAAGTATTTGATTCTAGGCCGGGTAGTATTTTAATTTTGCCGAACCAAAACCTCAAGCCAGAACAGGCACTTACCTATGAATTGGGAGTAGATGCGCGTATCAATAAGAAAGTTCAACTAGAAGCAAACGCCTATTATACCCATGTATGGAATGCCTTATTGGTTCAGCCAGTAAAACAAGATAGCCTCGATTTTGATGGCATACGAACACCGGTATTTAACACCCAAAACGCACAAGAAGCCCGCATTATTGGTTACCATTTTGGACTAAAAATTAGGCTCAGAAAAGACCTTCAATTGGCGGGAAGTATTAACAAAAGTTGGGGACAAATTTTAGGCGATAGCGTAATGCCTTTAGACCATATTCCCCCCATGTTTGGCCGATTGAATTTACAATACCAAAGACAGAGGTTTCAAGCTAATTTGATGAGCCATTTAAGTGCAGCTAAACCACGTAGCGAGTATTACCTCAATGGAGAAGACAATATTCAATATGCTACAGCAAACGGATTACCTGCTTGGTATATCATAAACTTTCAGTGCGGGTATAGCTTGCTTGCCAACAAAAATTTGCAAATAAGTGCGGGTATAGAAAATATACTAGACCAACATTATAGGTCGTTTGCCAGCGGTATAAGCGGCGCTGGCAGAAATTTTTGGTTCAGCCTAAACTACCGAATTAACTAAGCATGAAAGCCAATACTGATGGCTGCTGCAATGCCAATACCAAGGATAACAGCCAATAATTTTTGTTTACTAAAATGATGATGCTCGCTGTTTTCGAACAAGATAGTGGTTGAAATATGTAAGAATGTACCAATTACAAATGCCATAAAATAATCGAAAAACTCTTCGTTAATGCTTGCTTTAAGATAAACGCTGATAGCAGCTCCACTTAATGCCATAAAACCGTATATGAGGCTGATATTACGTAAAGAAAAATTTGATAATTGGATGCCTTTTAAAATACTCAACAAGGCAAAAGCGGCTGGGATTTCATGAATGATAATTCCAAACAAAAGAGAGTAAAAACTATTATTTTGATTTACCCATAAAGCCCCTAAAGGAAAACCTTCTGTGAAAGAATGTAAACTCATAGAAGCCACGATACCAAAAGGAATTACCTTGTTTTTTAAGTGGTGGTGCAGATGCATATGTCCGTGCTCTATCCCTTCTGAATACCGCTCTAAAAATATTTGAAAAAAGAAACCCAACAATACCAATAAACCTTTGTAAGGGTCAAAACTTTGGAACACTTCTGGAATTAAACTTAGCAAAGTAATACCCAATAAATAGGCCCCTGCAAATGCCAAAAACCAAGTTAACTGTTTAGAAAATTTCTTAGCACTTTTTAAAGCTAAATAACTACCTAATAAAGGACCAAAGGGTAATAATAAAAACCACCAAAAACTCATATCTTATTTAAATATTTAGAAACGTACCTAGAAAAAGTTACCCCAAATAAACAACCCACAGCAGCGCCTGCAATTACATCCAAAGGATAATGAACGCCAACATACACTTGAGAAAAAGCAATAGAAAAGGCCCAAAATAAAAGCAAAGGCAAAAGCCATTTTTGCTGCCTAAAAAAATACGGGATAAACATGGCCAACGCAAAGTGATTAGTGGCATGTGCCGACATAAAACTATAACCCGAACAGCTTCCTATAAGATGTCGAGTTATGCCTTGAAGACTTGGCTCTGCACAAGGTCTGAGGCGCATAAAAGTATTTTTAACTAAGTTAGCACTAAATTGATCTGCTACTACAATTAACAGAGCCACAGCGAGCAGAATTTTCCAGCTTTCTTTCTTATAATCTTTTATAATGAAGAACAAAAACAAAGCATATAATGGATACCAAAACTCTTGTTTGCGCAAGTATGGCGCCACAAAATCGAGAAAAGGATTGGCCAAACCATTGTTGATGGCAATAAAAAAACTTTTATCGAAAGCAAGTAATTGGTCTAACATAAACTAGTTTTTTTGGGCAATTAAAATAAGTCTATCGCTGCTTTGGCTATTAAATGAACTTAAATCGTAAGCGCCAAAACAATCTATGATTTTAAAATTGGCCGCATTCAATAAATTTTCAAAATCTTTTTGTGTTAAGGCCTGAACCAACTCTTGGTATTGGTGCGCCTTTCCTTGGTGCTCGAAAGCAATATTTTTTAAAATTTTACCCTGTTCCACCTTGCGAGAAATATGAAATGGTATGCCTTGTTTTTCTATTGTTTCGGCTTGAACCAAATGTTGAATTACCTTATGCGCATTAAAAAAATCGATAAGAAATATTCCTTTAGGCTCCAGCAATTGATGAATGTTTTGAATAACCTGTAAATCGGTATCCAAATCTTCAAAATACCCAAAACTAGTGAATAGGTTCAGGGCAAAATCAAAAGACTTAGTTGATTTTAATGAACGTAAATCACCTACTTCAAAATGCAAGGTTTGATTGGCAAATGCATTGGCAGCCCGAATACTTTCATTAGATAAATCAACACCAGTAACATCAAAACCCAAAGAATTTAAGAAAATACTATGCCTGCCTTTGCCACAGGCCAAATCTATTATACTGGCATTGGGCTTGGGTTGATATTTATTTATTAAGTTTCTCAAAAAAAACTCAGCCTCCGATTGATCTCGATGTCCGTATAAAATATGGTAATAAGGCGAATCAAACCAATCTTCAAACCAATCTGTTTTTTTTTCCATTGCGGGGCGAATTTAGGTAAAGGAATTTATAAGCCAAACAAAGTACTGTACAAACCGCTCAAAATAATTTGATTGCCCCTTCCGTTAATATTACACAAATTTGACACCTATGAAATATAAATACTTGCTGTTATGGGTAATTTTTGGCTTCATTTTGGGTTTGGTTCAGGCCAAAGCCCAAGTAAATAAGGTAAGCGGAAAAATTACAGACACCACCAATTACCGCCCCATGGCTTATACCGCAGTAAGCTTATTAAAGGCAAATGGCTTATTGGTTAAAACCCAATTTGCCAATACCAACAATGCCTTTTTATTTGAAGCTGTGCCAGCAGATACCTATAATTTACAAGTAACCCGCCCCGGGTATGCCGATTATGAAGAGCGTTTTATTTTGCAAGAAAACGAAAGCAAAGATTTTGGAAACATTGCCTTATTAAGTAAAGAAAACTTGTTGCGAGAAGTGCTCGTAAAAGATCGCTCAGCTATTAAAATAAAAGGCGATACCACCGAATTTTTAGTAGATTCTTTTTTAACTAATAAAAACTCAAACATTGAAGATTTGCTCAAAAAACTACCAGGAATACAAGTAGATAAAACAGGCAAAATAACAGCCCAAGGACAGGAAGTAAAAAAAGTGTTGGTAGATGGAGAAGAGTTTTTTGGCAACGACCCAACCATTGCTACCAAAAATATTAAGGCAGAAAACGTAGAAACGGTGCAGGTGTTCGACCAAAAAAGTGAGCAAACGCAGCAAACGGGTATTGATGATGGCACCAAAGAAAAAACCATTAACCTAACCTTAAAAGAAGATGCCAAAAAAGGATATTTTGGTAAAGTTGGTGCTGGGTATGGAACCAAAAACAATAGTGCAATTGACGGCATAAATGCTCCCTTTGGCAACGAAAACAGGTACGAAGGCGAGGCTATGTATAATAACTTTAAAAATAAAAGAAAAGCTTCGGTATTTTCTACCATGAGTAATACCAATAAAACAGGTTTGAATTGGGAAGACAGAGAAAAATACATGGGTGGCAATAACGTAGAATATGATGAGGCAAGTGGTTACATGTTTTCATACTTTGAAAATGATGCCAGCAGTTTTAATGGAAATGGCATTCCAAACACCCGATATTTTGGCGGCTTTTACTCTGATAAAGTGCTTAAAGAAAAGCTCGCTTATAACTTCAATGCCAGTAAAAAAGACATCTTGGTAAATGGTATAGATAAAAATTATACCCAATATATTTTGCCAGATACCATGTATTTTAATAGGCAAGAAAATAATGTTAAATCGAACAGAACCAATAACCAAGCTAGTGGTAAAGCCACTTGGAACATAGATTCGTTGAGTACCTTTACAGTTAAAGCCAACCTCAACCAAAGTATTTTTAATAATGTAAACACGTATAAATCTGAAAACTTAAACAGTTTATCGCAGAGGGTTAATAGCAACGAACGCACCAATACCAGTATTGGGCAAACACTATCAGCCAATTATTCTTTGTTTTACAATAAAAAATTTAAGAAAACAGGCCGATCTGTTTCATTAAGCTTCGACCAAAAAGTAACCAAAAATAGCAGCGATGGAACACTCTTATCTGATACAAAATTTTATAGAAGCAACGACACCGTAAGCAGCGAACAAGTTTTAGACCAGATAAAAACAAGCGAAGAAGACGGAAACAATATGGGAACGCGTATTGCTTATACCGAACCCCTCAGCAAAACATGGTCGTTGATTAGCGATTACGATTACCATCTTACCCTCAATAAATCTTTTATCAATACCTTTAATAAAAGCGCAAGCGGACAAATATTAAGTCGTGTAGATTCATTGAGTAACCATTTAGATTACAATATTGGCATTCACAAAGGCGGTATTAGTTTGCGGTATATTACCAAAAAAATAAATGCCTCGTTTGGCGCTCGGATTAGCCATACCTTATTGAGTCAAGAAAATAAAATACAAGACACTACCCTTTACCAAGACTTTTTAAACTTATTCCCTGCCGCTTCTATCAATTATAAATTAGGCAGTACCAAAAGCATTAATTTAAGTTATTCTGGTTCTACTAGGCAGCCTACTTTGCAACAAATAAATCCCATACAAGATTTAAGCAATCCCTTGGTTATTTTTAGCGGAAACCCGCAATTGGCGCAGCGTTTTAGCAACGATGTAAACCTAACTTTTAACCACTATCAACCTATTTCGGGAAGAAGTTTTTATGGAAACTTAAGGTATAATTATACCTTCAACGATTTTGCTAATTCAGACCAAGTAGATGAACAAGGTAGGCGGGTTTATAAAACGGTTAACGTAGATGGCAACCAATCTTTGAGCGGTTATGCGTATTACTATTTTAAAATAAATGCATTAAACCTTGGGCTGAACCAAAGCTTAAATCCATATTATAGTAAAAATGCCAATTTTATTAATGGCTTATCCAACACAAACAATAACT
>JAUYMZ010000414.1 GCA_030699355.1 Bacteroidota bacterium
TCGGCAATTGCGCAAGACACCTGTTATGCCCTGTGCTATTTTCTGTATTACAATCTTATGCAAAAGATTTAGGTCGCTTTGTTGTCGCTGATTTCTTGGCTCTTTGCGCCGTTTTAGATTGTAGTTTTTTCCTTTTCAAGAAGTCGCTAATTGCTTGCTCATCTTCCTTAGTTAAAGAACCTTCTCCACCTATAAAGTCCACATTCAATTCTATTATTTTCGCTTTATTCATGACTTGTTTTTTTATGAAATTATGATTGTTTTGTCGGTCATATTATGAACTTGGGAAATATTTATTTATGAGTTTAAGTGCCGATTGAGTTTCTATTAGCATCCTTTGTCGACCTATATGGATGGCGCCAATTGTTTGGGTATAATGGTCAATAAGTTTTGTTTTTGAAATAAACGAAACATTGCCTTCAAATCCACGTTGAAATGCAAATTTGCATGCAAAAGCAACTAAATTTCCTAGAACTCCAGCATATACTTTTGCTTTCCCCTTATTGAAAGGAGCACTCTCAACCAAATGCATATAGACGTGGTCGGATTTAACTTCTAAACAAATAAGTCCTTGTATGATTGATGAGTTATTTACAATGGTCAATTTAAAAACGTCACGCGATGGTATTTTCAATTCATCTTTCCAATTGAATACCCAGCCATTTGCTTTTGTAATAAGTTTTATATCATTTTTTGTTAAAACCGAAATTTCAGTTGCAAAACTATCCCCTGTAACCACATTCTCAATAGAATTGGTCAATTTATCAATGATGAAATCAAGTCCAACTTCTTGCAATTTTTTCACTCAGCTAATTTAAAGAAAATTGTTGTCTTAAAAAAACTAAATATGTAATTAAAACTGTCTCTTATAGCATAGGGCATAATCGGGTCACGCAAGGGAGTTTCACCCTTACGTTCCCACGGAACCGTGTCCCGCATGGGCGGGATCTCCCTTCACACGGCTCTTCTAGTTTCATCACGAATGTATTTATTCATTCTGAATTTACCAATAACTGGTTATT
>JAUYMZ010000415.1 GCA_030699355.1 Bacteroidota bacterium
AATAACCAGTTATTGGTAAATTCAGAATGAATAAATACATTCGTGATGAAACTAGAAGAGCCGTGTGAAGGGAGATCCCGCCCATGCGGGACACGGTTCCGTGGGAACGTAAGGGTGAAACTCCCTTGCGTGACCCGATTAGCGGTCAGGCTATGACGGCATAGTAACAACAAATCAAAAGACAATAAATAAGAATATGAGAAAAATAGTTTATTACGTAGCAAGTTCACTTGACGGATTTATTTCAGGCTTGAATGACGACATTAGTGGTTTTGTAGCCACTGGAAACGGAGTGGAAAAATACTTGGCAGACTTAGCCAATTTTGACACAGTTATTATGGGAAGAAATACGTATGAATTTGGTTATAAGTATGGCCTACAACCAGGACAACCTGCATATCCACATATGAAGCATTACATCTTTTCAAATAACTTAAAATTTAAAGATCCAAACCCGCAGGTACAAGTGAAGGGTTTAGACCTTTCTGAAATAGACAAACTAAAAGCGGAAGAAGGAACAGACATATACCTTTGTGGTGGTGGACAGTTTGCAAGTTGGCTTTTGGAAAATAAAAAAATTGATACCCTGAAGTTGAAACTTAATCCTTTGATATTAGGGCAAGGGATAAGACTTTTTGGAAGTTCAAATTCTAAATATAAGTTAGAATTGTTCGAAACATTGGACTACGAAAATGGATTACAAATTATGACTTTCAATATTGTCTACTTGTAACCAATACGAATTAAAATAGATTTAAACCTAACAGAGTAATTAATAAAATGACAATTAGAAAAGTGCAAATTGACGACTTGGAAGAACTGCAAAAACTTTTTGTGGATACAATCACGACAATTTGTAAAGCCGACTATGATGAAAAACAAATTGAAGCTTGGACTTCGGGTGTCAATAACAAACAACGTTGGCAAAACATATTGACTAATCAATTGGTAATGGTCTCGCAAAAAGACGGGAAAATAACAGGATTCTGTACCCTTAATTGCAACCACATAGATCTTTTCTATGTCCACAAAGACCACCAACGAGAAGGAATCGCCAAGAAACTGTATGCTGAAATTGTGAAAGTAGCTGAACAACAAGGACAAACAGAACTTACATCGGACGTTAGTAAGACTGCCAGACCATTTTTTGAAAAAGTCGGCTTTGTCGTTATGGTAGAACAAAAGGTTATGATTGGTGATATAGAACTGACGAACTTTAAAATGACTAAAAAGATAGCTTAAGAAGCCCGATCCGCTAACAGCACCTACCCAAAAGGCGGGGTTTGGTGCTCCGTAGACAGTTTGGTGGTAGCAGAAAGTTCAGTTCTCCGAATGAAGTTTAGTGGTAAAGATCCCGCCCTTCCTTTGGACCTTTAAAGAAAGATTTACTTAAAATTAGTAGTTGTTGTAATGGGGGTTCTAGGGGGTGTTAATAACTTCCAAAAATGTTCATAATTTTGAAAGTAAACAGCAGGGTGAACTTACCGCCCTTCTAGTCTTTTGGACTTGTTTGCGTATTAGTCCCTGCTGTTGCTTTCGATGCTCTAGGTCCAACTAGAATTATCCCTTGCACTACCAAAGGTTTTTGACAGGAGCATCTTTTTTTAAAAAACTTTAAAAAACAAAGGTATGAAAAAATGGAAATTTACACTGGGTATTGATGTATCAAAAAATACATTGGATATTCATTGCTCAGAAGTTCGAGAACACATCTGTATTCCCAATGGAAGTGAAGGATTTAAACTATTTATTAAATGGTGCAAAACACATCAAATTATGCTCAAAGAATGCTTGGTTGTAATGGAATATACTGGCGGTTATGAGTACAAGTTTATTCAGTTTTGTGAGTCAAAAAGCATTCCTTATTCAAGAATACCAGGTTTATCCATCAAGCGATCTAATGGTATAACCAGAGGAAAAAAAGACCTTGTATATGCAGATAGAATTGCCCAATATTTGGAAGAAAAACACAAAACC
>JAUYMZ010000421.1 GCA_030699355.1 Bacteroidota bacterium
GTACCAGCCACCAAACTATAACTAAAACTACTAACGGCATCTTGGTCTTGAGCGCTTAAATTCCCAACAGTAGTGGCCAAATTAACATTTTCATTTACCTGATTATTGGAAAGCAAAATATCGGTTGGAGCATCGTTTGCATTTAAAATTTGGATGGTAAAACTTTGCTCAAAGCTGGCATTAAAAGCATCAGTGGTTCTGAGTCGGATAGCATAAGATGCTAGGGTTTCAAAATCAAAAGAAGAGGACGTAAATAAACTATCCTGACTCACATAAAAATGCGTATTTCCGCCACTGCCGGCTCCTGCTACTAAACTATAGGTAAATGCAGTTTGTGAGGCATCTGGATCTATACTACTTAATTTGGCCAAAAAAGTGCCCACAGGTCTATTTTCATGAATGGCTAAACTACTTAAACCAATAGCTGTAGGAGCATCATTGCTATCGGTAACATTTACTAAAAACTGCCTAGCTATTGTTCCACCCATGCCATCAGAAGACTGAATAAATACCGAATAAATTTGTCGGGTTTCAAAATCAAAGGCCATATTGGCGCGCAACTGATTTCCTACAATTTGAAAACTACTATTATCATTTCCACCGGCAGCAATAAAGGAGTAAGAAAAAGAAGAATTTGCATCTTCATCGATGGTACTTAAGTTGGCCACAAAACTGCCAATACCTCTATTTTCTGCAAAGGATGCAGTAGTTGCAGAGCCATTTATTAACAAGGCCGTTGGCACATCATTTACATCTCTAATAACAATTACCATTGCCCTTTCAAAGAATAAATTTCCAGCATCACGCACACGAATTCTGATGCCATAAGTAGATTTGGCTTCAAAATTAAAAGATTGAGTCGTTCTTAATTCATTTCCTACAATACTAAAAGCTGTATTGTTACTATCACCTGCCCCAGAGGCAAAACTATAATTAAATGTTTGGTTGGCATCTGGATCTAATGCCGATAAAACACCCACCTGCGTTCCAGAAGGCAAATTTTCGTTAATTACAGAATCATTGATTGAAAGAGCAAAAGGCGCTTCATTCACATTGTTAACTTGCAATTGAAAATTTCTCTCAAAAGAACAACCAAAATTATCTGTAACACGTAAGCGAATATTGGCCGTGCTTTGTGTTTCAAAATCAAATGCACTTAACATTCTTAAATTGCTTCCCAAGATAGAAAATTTGGCATTATCATTGGGTTCAGACCCAGCAACCAAACTATAAACAAAGGTATTGCCCGCATCTGGATCAGTAGCCGAAAGACCAGCGATTACCGTATTTGCAGCCAAGTTTTCATTAAAACTTTGTGCACCCAAACTTATATTGGTTGGGGGATTATTATTCCTTAAAACATGCGGAACAGAAGAGGTTCCAAAACTGGCATTTTGTAAAAAAGCGATGGTATTTGGCAAACTAAAAACAGAATCCATGGCCGCATTGTAAACCATAAAGCTAAGGTTTTCGCCTTGAACCAAATTGCTATAAATGAACAAAGATGCGGTAAATCTTCCGTTTATTACCTGACTAGTAAAAGCGGTTCCCCTGCATTGTCCGCCCACAAAAACACCAATTCTATTATTGGTATTTTGAAGTTCAACACAATTAATTTCTGCAATGGCCACCATGGTCATGTTGTACTGAAAACTTCCCGGATTAACTGTCCAGGTGGGTGCCACTGCACTTACTTTAAAAACAATAAATGCAAACAAGCTTAATAAAAGCGTATATCTTTTTCTCATAATAAATATTTTATTAAAAATTAACCATTGCTAAAGCAATTTGAGTTGCTTTTTTTATTTCTCTTAATCCTTGGAACCAATCACTTCTTTTTAGGTATTTACTGCATAAAAACAGGAACTAAAATAAAGTTTGGGATAAAACCCCAAACCTTATTCGTTCTTTATCATTTTAAAACGCATACTTTGTTTTTGCGTAGCAATCTCAACAATGTATATACCATCAGCTAAGGTTTCTGTAGGTATAGGCCACTCATAATTTCCTTTTGCAAAATTACCTTTGTGTTCAACCATTAATTCTTTACCCGATAAATCATAAATCTTTATTACAATATTCTCTTCACTTGGTAAAGAAACCTTTGCTGTAATATTACTACGCGTTGGCACTGGGAATATTTCTGCACTTATTGCCATGCGTATATCCGTTTTGGTGTTACATTCTATTTTAACGTCCATGCCCAATGTTACGGGCTGAACCAAAGACCCTTTTAAGAGATTAGGTTCAAAACTTAATAAACCATTTAAAGGATAAACTGTATTAGTTGATTCATCAAGTAATTTAAATGTTATCTCCTCTTTGTTGTTACCTCCAATGTTTAAGAAATAAGCGTAATTATTGGGAGAAACCGATTGTGCTTTGGCCAATCCTCTTAACTCATCACCCACAAATGCGCCTAAAAGTAAATCGCCTTTTGCCTGCAATTCGCTACAAACATCTATGCTGGCAATGAGGTTCATATTGCTTTCAAACTTATTGGCATTGTAGCTCCAATATTTGCTCTGAACCAAATTTTCATTCGAATTCGTTTTTCCAAACATGGCAGAGCGTGGGTACAATAATGTGCCTGCTGCATGAGAAAAATACTGATATCCCCTTCCTGGCGAAAGCACTTGCATACTGCCAATCCAACCCAAGAGACTATCATAAACTGCAAATTGAATTTGTCCTTTTATTAAATCATTGTGCTTAGGATTAAAATTAGCAAATGCCTCGTTGAGTGATAGATTTCTTTGACCCACAAAGCCAATATAATTCCATCCTTGCACCATTGGGATTGGCCTAAATACCGGATTTGCCTCTACCCCTTTTGTGATGATAGTATCGTTTGCTGTAACATAAAATAGGTACGATTTCTCTGGCTTAATTCCCACATTGAAATTAGCAAGATTTCCAGACCAACCCTGCACTTGATCGTATACAGCTAACTCTACATTATTCTTTATAATAGCTTCATTGGTTAAAGAAAGATTAGCAAATAGTTTTCCCAAATTATTAGAATCGGCCATTAATAAATTAAACGAAATCCAATTCCAACCCGTTCTTAAAACAATTTCTTGGTAAACCTTATCCCGCGCATTAAATATTTGCGGTGTATTTACAGTACCAACCAAATTATTGTTAACAAAATTGAGCGCTGGCTCCACTTCCACATGCGTTTTACCTGTGGCCGAGTTCCAGATTCTAAACTCTATTGCCTCATTCTCGTTTACGCCATACACATCCATAAACAATAAATACTTATCTAATTGTGGGTAGTAAGTTACCCTACCCACGCCTCTACATTGGTTGTTTACAAATGCGCCCAACATATCATCTGTATTGGCCGAGATTACATTGTTTATTCTTACCTGACCTATTATGCTCATCGACTTAGAATACAACTGCGGATTTACACTCCATTCTGGCGCTATTCCTTTTACCTCCAACAATACCATCAACTTATCATCATATCCAAAATCTGTAGACAAGCCAATGTCTTGCTCGTATTTACCTATGTTTAAAGTTGGGTCAATCGTAAAGCGTATTGTTCTGCTGCTATTAGGTGCAATGGTACCCGTTTGCATATTCACACTTAACCAAGCCGGTAAATTCACGATGCTAAAGGTCTTCAACGCTCCTCCCGAATTATTTATCACGGCATCAAAACTCAAATTTGTGCCCGTGTTCTTTGTAAACACCCGCTCATCATCCTGCCACTTAACCTGATTACGGTCCATGTAAGCTATCCACGTTTTAGGAGATTGCATCACATTTCCATTCCTATCCTTTACATTCTTTACCGTAATATCTATGGTTACATTCTCTATAAATTCGTTGGCTGTGGTTGGCGTAAGAATAATTCTATCATTGTTTACGCCATACGTAAAGTTGATGCTTTGTGCCGCTCTTGGTAATTTTAAGGTTGGCGATTCTGAACTTAAGCTAGCATTACCAAAGGCTGTTGCTAGGCGTGTGGCAGAGGTTATTTCTCTCTTGCTTGCCGTGAGTATTGGAAAGCCCATTACCTCTTGGTATAACTCAAATGGTAAGTATAATGCTAAGCCAGATTCATTCCCATTTAATCGGTTGTTTTTATCTCTGGTAATTTGCTCTACCAAACGCGAAGAGTTCCAAATCCGCACATCGTCTATATGGCCCATAAAATGATGGCTCGTGCTATCAAAAATAGCATTCCCATTATTGTTCCAGCCCCTGGCTCCTATCCACAATTTGCTGCCACCAAACTGCTCTATGTTAAACGAGGCCAAGCTGTTTTGCAAGTTGCCATCTACATAGCACGATAAGCTGCTACTTCTGCGCAATACCAAAGCCAAATGATGCCAGTTATTATCCAAATAACTGCTATTGGTTGCCACAAAGTTTACCCCATTATGCTTTACAAGTATTCTGCCATTGGCATCTGTTTCTATGCTCCACTTAAGGTTGGCATTCTCATCATCTGATTGTCCTTTGCCATTACCCAATAAGCCTTTATTTGTATTGCTGCTATTGCCCTTAAACCAGAACTCCAATGTAAAGTCCATCTCTTTGCTAATACCAAAATGCGACGTTGGAACTGTGATATAATCTCCATTGCCATCAAAGCTCATTGAGCTGCCCATAGGCGATATAAACCACTGTGCATTGTATATTTCTCCATTGCGCGAGCGGGCATAATCTTTTACCTGCACACCGCTGGCTTCATCCATGCGCCAGTTGCCCAACAAGCCACTTTCGTTGCCTGTTAACAATTTAGATTTAGTTTCATTTACCGTGGTTAAACTTCTGGCAGCGCCCCATAATCTTACTTCATACACATTGCCTTTGGCAAATCTTGCTGCGCCCGTGGCTGCTCTGCCCATTAAAAACTTACCTGAGCCTTGGTATGGATTAAAAATCCTATTGTTACCAATATTAACCGTTTGTTCGCCTCTAAATAAATCTGCAGTTTGAGCCAATGAGTTATACGAAACTCCGTAGAAACCATAGCTCACTGTATCTGTGATGGCTTGGTTTGAGAACACCTTCTCTTCTCCTAGCTTAAAGTAAAACTTATTGTCGGAATCAAAGCCCAATTCAAAGCTTGCGCTTGAATCTGCTCCTTGTGAGAACAATACTTGCTCGCCCAAGCCGCCTCGTTTATGCCAAAACTCTATCGTAAATGGTTTTTGTTGTAGGTTCAAGCCGCTGGCTACTTCTACATAATCTCCATTGCCATCAAAGTATAAACTGGTATTGCTGCGTAAATCAGATTGGTTCAACACGCCTTTTAACTCAAAGTTTGATAAGCTTAAGGTAGTAGCATCAATGGGTTCGTTAAACTGTATGCTGATATCATCGTTGGGAGATAATATGCCATCGCCCGGACTTGGTGTTCCAAATGGCGTTGGGTTTACCCTATCTACCAAGCCTTGCATTACGCTTGAGTTTACCCGTGTATTGGGATAGCCCGGTGCAATACACTCGGTTACTGCTCTTAACTCGTACGTGCCATCCGGTAAGTTTTTAAAGTTAAACGGATAGAAGATATCGGGTGTACCTACTGGAATTCTTAAAGACACATCGGCTGTATCTTTATAGTAACTCCTCTCGGTAAACCAAGTATTGCCCGAGCCTGGTTTGTACTGAAAATGTATGGCCTGAAAGCCGCCATAGTTATAGTTATAACCACCAATTACTACTGGCAAAGTATCGTTAAAAGAATTGTTTAAAACCCATCTGTCATCTGGCGATTTTAAATTTACACCCGTACACGTTGGCAAAAACTTAGCGCTTATGCTTACCGTATCAAATATGTCTCCATCGCATGGGGAAGATAATATTAGTTGGATGTTATC
>JAUYMZ010000427.1 GCA_030699355.1 Bacteroidota bacterium
TATAAATGCCAACGTTTTAGGAACCTACAATTTATGGTATGTAGCCACAGACCCATCGGGCAATAAAGATTCTATTTTACGAGTTGTAAATGTAGTGGATAGAATTAAGCCAAGAGTTGATTTATTGGGTGTAAACGAGGTTAATTTACCACGATGGAAAGTTTATAAAGACGCTCCAGTTGCTCTAATCGACAATTTGGATTCCGATTCAGCCATGCGTCCATATTTAATAATTTCTATTCCTCTACCGAAAAATGATAATGGAGAATATTTTGGCGATGTGCCAGGTTTAAATACTATCTCCTACAGGGTTAAAGATTTATCTGGTAACGAATCGGAACCTTCTTATAGATTAGTAAATGTATTGATTGAAGATGGTACTGGTCTAAATTCTGCGTTGAACCTAGACAAATTTATGAGCGTATATCCTAATCCAAGCAATGGAAGAATAAACCTACGATTAGTGAGTCCTCATGCAGAAAACATCCAAGTAAGTGTATTTGATATATTGGGTAAATTGGTTCAGCAACAAGAAATAAATGGCCAAAATTTACAAGCAAATGAATTGGATTTATCGGTTCAGCCTAAAGGATTTTATGTATTAAAAGTACAAGCTGGAGATAAGGTTTACAGCAAGAAAATTCAGGTGAATTAAGAATAAAAAGAATCATAAAAAAAGCCATGCAACTAAAAATTGCATGGCTTTTTTTATATTCAAATATGAAACACCAAAAAACCCTTTGCGTTTATATACTAAAATGCAACGACGATAGTTACTATATTGGTATTACCAATAACATAAACCTTCGATTGAGCCAACATTCAGAAGGAATTTCACCTACGGCATACACCTTTAAAAGAAGGCCAGTAATTTTAGTGCACGAAGAATACTATACCGACTTTTTAAAAGCAATTGCTAGAGAAAAACAACTAAAAAGATGGTCGAGAGCAAAGAAAGAAGCACTTATTTCAGGTAATTACGAAAAATTAATTGCCCTCTCAAAAACCCATGGTTCGACAAGCTCACCATGACTTTTGCGTACTTACCATGTCATGCATGGTGAGCCTACCCACCCATGTCATGGTGAGCCTGCCCCATCGTGTCATGGTGAGCCTGCCCCATCGTGTCATGGTGAGCCTGTCGAACCATGACTATTGCCTACCCACCCATGTCATGGTGAGCCTGTCGAACCATGACTATTCTACTACTACAACTTTGGTCATAACATCACCTTGACGAATATCATCAATAACATCTAAGCCATCTACAACCTTACCAAAACAAGTATGGTTACGGTCTAAATGTGCAGTATTATTGCGACTATGGCATATAAAAAACTGAGAGCCTCCTGTATTTCTTCCTGCGTGAGCCATAGATAATACTCCTCTATCGTGGTGCTGATTCTCACCTGTTAGCTCACAATCAATTTTGTATCCTGGTCCACCCGCACCTGTACCAGTTGGGTCGCCACCTTGAATAACAAAATCAGGAATTACTCTATGAAAAGTAACGCCATCATAAAAGCCACTTTTGGCTAGTTTTAAAAAATTGGCAACGGTGTTAGGAGCATCTTTATCAAAGAACTCAATGGTCATAACTCCTTTAGCGGTGTGTATTTCTGCTTTCGACATATTCAATAAATTAGGACACGAAAATAGAGTTAATAAATTAAATTGAAGTAGGGTGCTTAAAAAAAATAGCCGAATAACTTTGAAGGTTATTCGGCTATTAGAAAATAAATTTTAAAAATTATGTACCGCTCAAGGCTGCAGCACCACCAACGATTTCAGAGATTTCGGTAGTAATAGCGCTTTGACGAGCACGGTTATATTCTAATTTTAAAGCTTTTATTAATTCACCTGCGTTATCAGTTGCTTTATCCATAGCAATCATACGAGCACCATGTTCTGAAGCAAAAGAATCTAGCAATGATTTGTAAACTTGGGTTTTCAAGATTCTAGGAATCAATGTTTCAAGAATTTCAACCTTATTAGGTTCAAAAATGAAATCATTTTTAGAGGCTTTTCCACCTAGGTTTTGAGGAGCAATTGGCAAATAAGGCTCATTCACTAAAATTTGAGTAGCCGCATTTTTGAATTGGTTGTGTACAATTTCAACCTTATCAAAGGCACCTTTTTTAAATTGGTTCAGTATATATTCGCCGATAGCGAAACCATTTTCTGCATTTAAATTTTGGTAGGTATCTTTAAAGGTTGGGATAACAGGCGAATTGGTTTTACTAAAAAACTCAAATGCTTTTTTACCAACAGGCAAAATACTTACTTCTTTTCCTGCAAAATCCTCTCTAATTAACCTATTTGCCAATTTAATAACATTAGCATTAAAGCCACCACACAAACCTCTATCAGAAGTAATTACTACCAATAGAACTTTTTTAATTGGACGTTGGTTAAAGTAAACCTTTAACGAATCAACATCCATTGAGTCGGCTAGGTTGGCCAAAATACCATTTAACTTTTGAGCATAAGGTCTCATTTGTTGTATGGCATTCTGTGCTCTTCTCAACTTAGTTGCACTTACCAACTTCATTGCTTTGGTAATTTGCTGGGTTGAGTTTACCGAGGCAATACGTATACGAACTTCTTTTAAATTAGCCATTTTTTAGTTTAAACTGCCTTTTAATTATGCGCTATATTTAGCACTTAAATCTTTTGCAACTGCTTCTAACACGCTGGTTACATCTTCACCAATTCCACCCTTTTTAATTGCGTTCAACACATCTTTGTGTTTGTTCTCTAAAAAGTTTAAGAATTCTGATTCGAACTCACGAACTTTATTTACCGGTACTGCACTTAATAAACCTTTAGTTCCTAAGTAAATAATAGCTGTTTGTTGTTCAACACGTAATGGTGAGAACTGACCTTGTTTCAAAATTTCTACGTTACGAGCACCTTTTGCTAATACAGATTTTGTAGCAGCATCTAGGTCTGAACCGAATTTTGAGAAAGCTTCCAATTCGCGGTATTGCGCTTGATCTAACTTAAGGGTACCTGCTACCTTTTTCATCGATTTAATTTGAGCGTTACCACCCACACGAGAAACAGAGATACCTACGTTAATAGCAGGACGAATACCTGAGTTGAATAAATTTGCTTCCAAGAAAATCTGACCATCTGTAATTGAGATTACATTGGTTGGAATATACGCTGAAACGTCGCCTGCTTGTGTTTCAATAATTGGAAGAGCAGTTAAAGAACCACCACCCTTTACCAAATGCTTGATAGATGCAGGTAAATCGTTCATTTGTTGTGCAATGCTATCTGTACCATTGATTTTTGCAGATCTCTCTAACAAACGGCTATGCAAGTAGAATACGTCTCCAGGATAAGCCTCACGGCCCGGTGGGCGACGTAATAATAAAGATACTTCACGGTAAGCAACAGCTTGTTTAGATAAATCATCATAAACAACCAAAGCTGGTCTACCCGTATCACGGATAAACTCACCAATTGCAGCACCTGCCATAGGGGCAAAGAATTGCATTGGAGCTGGATCTGATGAAGTTGCAGAAACAATAACAGTGTATGGCATTGCACCACGCTCTTCTAATGTTTTTACAACTTGCGCTACTGTTGAGGCTTTTTGTCCGCAAGCAACATAAATACAATATACAGGATTTCCTGCATCATAAAATTCTTTTTGGTTGATAATGGCATCAATACAAACGGCAGTTTTACCTGTTTGACGATCACCAATCACTAACTCACGTTGTCCACGACCAATAGGAATCATTGCATCAATAGCTTTGATACCTGTTTGTAGTGGCTCTTTTACAGGCTCGCGATAGATAACACCTGGAGCTTTGCGCTCTAATGGCATTTCATATAAATCACCTGTAATAGGGCCTTTACCATCAATTGGCTGACCCAAAGTATTTACCACGCGGCCCATCATACCTTCTCCAACTTTAATGGAAGCGATTCGTCCGGTACGTTTTACTGTATCGCCTTCAATAATTGAATCAGATGAACCTAATAATACGGCTCCTACGTTATCTTCTTCAAGGTTCAATACGATACCTTGTACGCCATTCGCAAATTCAATCAGCTCGCCCGACTGAACTTTGGTTAATCCGTAGATACGTGCGATACCATCACCCACTTGGAGTACGGTTCCCACTTCTTCAAGTTCGGTCTCAGACTTAAAATTGCTTAATTGCTCTCTTATGATGGCTGATACCTCATCTGGTCTTATTTCTACCATAATGAAATGTTATTTTGAAATGTAAGTATTTAATAAATCTTGTTTTGCTTTTTTAAGCTTTCCAGAAATGCTGGCATCGTACAATTTATCTTCCATTTGGATAACCAAACCTCCAATAATATCTGCGTTGATAGCTGTTTCTAAAATCACTTTTTTACCTGTTTGTTTTTCAATAAAGGTTCTTACTTCATTAATTACCGAATCACTCACAGCAACAGCTGTAGTAACTTTAGCAGAAGTAATTTTATTGATTTCGTTGTACTGACCAATAAAAGCAGTGGCCATATCAGGTAAGTAATATTCGCGTTTTTTACGAATTACAATGTCGAAAAATGATAGCGTAATCGCATTAAAAGAAGCCGCGAAAATTTTATTTACTACACTAAGCTTTTTATCGCCCTGAACAATTGGACTTTTAAACAAAACACCCAAAGCTGGATTAGCAGAAAGTGTAGTTTGAAAAACCAACATATCGGCATAAATCAAATCGAGCTTATTCTGCTCAACAGCTAAGTCGATTAACGATTTGGCATATCTGCCGGATACTCTTTGTTCGGCCATGTTAGTTTAATGTAATAGATTTTAAATTTTCGTTAACAAAAGCTTCTTGCTCACTGCGATTTTCCATTTTTTTACGCAACACTTTCTCAGCTAAATCAACAGAAAAAACTGCTACTTGCGTTTTTAGCTCGTTCATTGCGTTTATTTTTGCTGATTCGATAGAGGCATTGGCTTTTGCTATTAATTTCTGACCTTCTTCATCGGCCGATTTTTTAGCTTGAGCGATGATATTTTCTTTCATCTCCTGCGCTTCTTTTAACATAACCTCACGTTCTGCACGTGCTTGATTCAACAATTTTTCATTGTCGGCTTGCAAAGCACTCATTTGTTTGCGTGCTTCTTCAGCAGCATTCAAGGCATTGTTAATAGAGTCTTCCCGCTCCCTAATCGAATTTAAGATTGGTTTCCAAGCAAATTTTGAAAGGATAAACAATACGATACTAAACGTAATGGTCATCCAGAAAATTAGCCCTAAACCAGGTTTTACTAATTCCATGCTGTGTTTTTATTTAATGATTAATGGGATAATGGAAATACGGATTAAACAGAACACAACTTATCAATAAGCTGCGTTCTGTTAGGTATTTCGATTATAACAATACGATCAAAAGACAAACCACGATACCAAAGAATGCAGCTCCTTCGATCAAAGCTGCTGCTACGATCATGTTTGCACGAATATCGCCTGATACTTCTGGTTGACGAGCGATAGATTCTAAAGCGCTACCACCGATACGGCCAATACCCATACCTGCTCCAATTGCAGCTAAACCTGCACCGATACCGGCACCCATTTTAGCAAATCCTGGATCTGTAACTGCTTGTAAGATGATGTTTAAAAGTGTCATAATTGTGATGTTTAATTGATTTTTATTTATTGATTATTAATGATGTTCTTCGTGGTGGTGCTCTTCTACGGCTGAACCAAAGTACAAGGCAGAAAGCAAGGTAAATACATAAGCTTGTAAAAAAGCTACTAACAATTCTAAGAAATTCATGAAAACAGTAAAAGCTACTGATAATACTGAAACCCCTAAGCCTAATCCTTGGTTCATGGCACCAAAAATGAATATTAAACTAAAAAAACCTAAAATGATAATGTGTCCCGCAGTAATGTTGGCAAACAAACGTATCATTAATACGATAGGTTTATTTAACATTCCAATAATTTCTATCGGAACCAACAATATCCACAATAATTTTGGCACACCCGGTGGCATAAAGATATGTCCCCAATAGCTCTTGTTTCCATTGATAGATGTAATAACAAAAGTAAAGATGGCCAAAACCAAAGTAATGGCTATGTTTCCTGTTACGTTAGCTCCACCTGGGAAAATTGGGATCAGACCAAGTAAATTATTGATGAATATAAAAAAGAATATCGTTAATAAGTAAGGCAAAAACTTAGCATATTTTGGACCAATTGATGGCTTTGCTACTTCGTCTCTAATAAACAAAACAGCCATTTCAATTAAGTTAGCCAATCCTTTGGGCGCTTTACCTTTATTTCTTGTGTAAGAAGAAGCTACCGAAAACATAATCCAGCACAATACAATTACCGAAATGAGCATACTCGCCACATTTTTTGTAATAGATATGTCGTAAAAACTAGCTTCATGATTAATACTTCCATCTTCATTTACCGCCACTATCTTACCTTCTTCTAGCATATATCCTTGGTAAGCTTCATGTCCGTGCTTAAACTTAGACGACAAAAACATTTTTATTCCTTCGTTGTCTTTAATGATAATTGGAAGAGGAATAGAAATATGGGTATGACCAATAGTTGCAATATGCCAATCATGCGCATCGGCAATATGCTCCATAATTAATTTACCTGCATCTACTTTTCCTTCTTCATGAGATTCGGTTTGGTGAGCAGATTCAACATGAGCTTGAGTGTTAGATTCAACCATGTGGGCAGAATCGTGCGCTGCGTGCTCATGATTCTCGTGATCTTGTGCCAAAGCAGATGAACTTGTAAATACTAAGTAAGAAACAAGTAAAAAAACCTGCATTAAATAACTGAAAATCTTTCTTTTGTTGTACTGCATGAAGAAGGTTATTTCTTTAAATCGGGGCGCAAGTTAACTACAAGAAAATAAATTTCAAAAGCTGTGTAAAAGAAATACAAGAAAAGATACACAACTGCGAAAGATAACTGGCGCTCTGGTGAGAAAATTAAATATATAAATAAAGGGAAAATGGAAAATATAAAACGGATACCTATGGCACTGTATGTTCTGGTAATGAATGTTTTATTATCCTTAGGTAAACCAGAATTGGTTATTTTATACGTTGCTGAGGTAAGCAAGAAAAAATAAACCAATGCCAACCAAACTAAATTATTTAAAATAATTTGAGATTGAAGTTGCTGAAAACCCAAAATAAATAATCCCAGCACTCCGGTGAGTATAAATAGGCTAGGAAAGAATTTAAGTTTATTCATAATTTTGGGCAAAAAAACCATTGTAAACCAGACAATTAAATGCCTTAAAGGGTACAATTAAGCTTTTTATGGTGGCGCAAAAGTAGGGGTTTATATTGATTAAAGTAATATCAATTTATTATTTTTTAAGAAAATCTTTGATTGCCAAATATAATGCAGCAAAAACCGAAAAAATTACTCCAATTAAAGTGAGTATAGGGAAATCATTTTTGAAATAGGCATCGGCGTATTTTCCACCTAAAGTGCCCGCCACCATAACCAATATCATTTGAATGGCTTGGTTGGTGTACTTTAAAAAAGCGTTATATGGTGGCTTTTTCTCCACTTAGCACCGGAGCTTTTGTTTCTATGGGTTTGGCAAGTTTACCGTTTTTATAATCGCCCATGTTGGATGCGATATCTGCACTCATACTACTTTTACCGTTAAAAATAGCTCCAGATTCTATAATAAGTTTACCGCAAGCAATATCGCCTTTAATTTTTGCAGAAGCTTTAATGGTGAGCAATTCACTTACTTCTACATTGCCATTTACCACGCCAGAAATATCACAATTTACCGCTTTTATATTTCCATCTACTTGAGAGGAAACACCCAAAACCAATTTGGCTTTTACTTCAATATTACCTCGTAAACCGCCATCTATGCGCAAATCTCCTTCAGAAACTAAATCGCCTTGTATTTTAGTACCTGCATTTAGGATATTAATTTCTTGCGGATTAAAATTACTATTTTTGGATTGATTAAAAATTGCCATAATCTTACTTGTAAAATCTTAATTTGGTATCGAACTTCACAAATGTAGGTTGTTTTTTTTAAAAATTTGGGTTCAGCCAGTAAAAAAATACAAAAAAACAGTTCAATAAATGGCAAAAGTATGGCTGAACCAAATAATTATTCGGTATGATTTGGATTGCTTTTTTGGGTGCTATCAGAAATTCCGGTTCCTCCCTCTAAAATATTTATAAAATTAGCGTAAAACAGTTCTTTGGCTTTCAAGGCCTGTTCTAAAGAATCCGTCTTATACAATAATTGCTGCACATTACGTTTGGTTTTTGTATCGGTATATCCGGGAACAAATTCACGTAAGGAAGTATAAAAAACAAGGGTTACAATGAGGGATGTAAACAGAACAATAGCTGAGCTTAGGCTTACAAAAACATTCATGGGTGTTAATTTAAACGATAGTTTTTCTTCAAAAGATTCATCGTTGATAATTACCATCCTATATTTGTACCTTAACTTATGAATTAATTTTTTCTTGGGTTGATCCATTACTTATAGTCAAAATAAAAAAGTTTTGGTTAAAATTGTACGTTTTAATTTTCAAATATAGGCAAAATACTGTTTAGCATTGCACAGAAACAAATACATAAGCGCAACTTTGCTGCTCGCCTTCATAGGGCTCATATCTTGTAATCCCACTAAAGACAAGTGGTTGAACCGAAAATTCCATACCCTTACCGGTCATTTTAATGTGTATTTTAATGGCGAACAAAAGTTATTAGATGCCATTCTTCAGATGGAAGCCTCGCACCAAAATAACTTTGGAAAGGTCTTGGATGTATTTCCATTGGGTACGGCCGAGTCTGCCAAAGCCGCCGGAAATGTGCTTGATGAAGCCATCAAAAAATTCTCTAAGGCCATTCAAATGCACACCATTGGCTCCTATACCGATGATTCGTATGTGGCTATGGGTAAAAGTAGATTTTACAAACAAGATTATTTTGCCTCCATAGAAACGTTCCAATACGTAATTGGAAAATATAAAAATGGTCCGTTTACCAATATTAGCACCTGCTTTATTGCCCGCAATTATGTTGGGTTAAAAAAATTAGGCGAAGCAGAATCTATTATGGGATTGCTGCTTGCTAAAAAGAATTTTCACAAAAAAGACATGGCAATGATATATGCCACTGCTGCTGATATAAATATTAAACAGGAAAAATATCTTTCTGCCATAGACAACTTAAAAATGGCCGTCAAAGGAAAACTGAAAAAGGAAGAGAAAATTAGGTACTATTTTATTTTAGGTCAGTTGTGCCTACAAGCAGATAAAAAGGCAGAGGCAAGTGTTTACTTTAATAAGGTAATTTCTTTGGTTCCTTCTTACGAGTTTGCCTTTAACGCCAATATTAACCTTACCAAAATTTTTGATATAAACGACCCGCGTTCTGTTGCCAGGGTAAAAAGAAACCTAAAACGCATGGCCTCGGATGATAAAAACGTAGATTTCTTAGACCAAATTTATTTTGAATTGGGTAAAATAAACATGGCTCAAAAAAACTTTCCTCAAGCCATTGCAGATTTCAAAAAATCGTCGGCATTTAGCACCAAAAACAAAACCCAAAAAGCACTAACCCTGCACGAACTTGCTAAATTATATTTTGAGTTAAAAGAATTTAAAAATGCCCAAGCATACTATGATAGCACCGTAAATACTTGGGATGAAAAAGACCCAGGTTATTTTAAAATCAAAGAAACCAAATTGGTGCTTTCCGATTTAATTGCAAACCTTCAGGTGTATGAAGCAGAAGATTCGCTTCAAAAGCTCTCGGTACTAAGTAAAGATGCGCTTGCCAGAAAAATAGATGGATGGATTACAGAGCAAAAGCGCTTGGCAGATTTGGCCGAAAAGGAGGCTAAAAAAAGAGCTAAACTCAATGCCAGTGTTACAAACAATCAAAACAACTTTGCTGCTGCTGCTCCTACACTTCCGGGTAGCGGAGATAATTCTTGGTATTTTTACAATTCTGCCTTGTTAAATGCAGGAATAGCCGAATTTTTCTCCAATAAAAAATGGGGACAAAGAGCCAATGAAGATTATTGGCGCATTGCAGCCAAAGAAAAACCTAAAGAAGAAACTGAAACTGAAACAAAAGACAGTAGCTCCCAAAAAACAAGCGAAAAAACTGAAAATTCTCCCAAAGAAATTGGTTCAGACCAAAACGCTGTTAACCTTACAGGCGATGAAAAAAAGGACAAATGGATTAAAGATGTACCTTTAACTGCCTCGCAGAAAAAACGCTCTAACGAACGCATGTTGCTGTCGCTTTATAACTTGGGTAATATATACTTAGATCGTTTAAAAAGCGCGGCGGATGCCAAAAAATACCTGGATATTCTTCAAAGTAGATTTCCTGAAAGTGAGTATGAACCCAACGCGTATTATTATTTATATAAGAGTAATATTGAGTTAAAAAACAATGGTTTGGCAGAAGAGAATAAAAAACTACTCATCCAAAAATACCCTGAAAATCCATATAGTCTTATGCTTCAAAACAAAGTTATCGCCTCTGCAGAGGCAAGTGGAAACAAGGCTTTAAACGAGGCTTATGAAAATATGTTTAAAGCATACCAAGAAGCAGATTATTTCAAAGCCATTGGGTTCAAAACAGACATTGATAAAAAGTTTCCAGGCAATCCCTTAACCCCAAAAGTAGATTTATTACATGCCTTTTGTATTGGTAAAACTCAAAATAAAGAGGCCTTTTTAAAGGCACTAAAAGAGGTTAGCAATACGCACAAAGGACTAGATGTGGCCGCTAAAGCCGATGAATTTATAAAAGTACTGAACCAAGCAGAGAAAACGGCAAAAATGATGGGGTCTGACCCAAGTGCTCCCCTTCCAGAATTTGATTTGGAAACAGAAACCCCCTATTATTTTGTGTTTGCTTTTAAAGAAAAGGTAACTGATTTAAATGAAATCCTAACAGCTTTTAATTCATTTAACGAAGCGTATGCATCTGAGCAAAATTTGAGGGTTAATCCAATTATGAGTAATGAGGGCTATCAACTGATTACCATTCGCGAATTTAAAAATTTAAATGCCACCTTAGAATACATTAAAACATTACAAGCAACTAATTTTAAAGGCAAAAAATTGAAGTTAACAGAACCCGTAATTGAATATGCCATTTCAACAAAAAATTTCAAGGTGGTGTTAAAAGACAAAAAAATTGAGAAATTTGAAGCTTTCTACAAAAAACAAATAGCAGCCTTACAAAACTAAAATGAAATTTAGCGAATACTTTTACAAAAATCCTTATTGGAAATTCATCAAGTGGATTTGGATTGGTGCCTTTGGAGGCATTGCACTTTTAGCCGCGCTTGTTTGGGCCATTTCTATGGGTTGGTTCGGACAATTACCGCCTATTGAAGAGCTCGAAAATCCAACCACACAATTGGCCAGTGAGATATACGCTGAAGATGGTGTTCAGCTAGGAAAATATTACTTACAAAACCGAAGCAATGCAAGCTTTGAAGAGTTAAGTCCGCAATTGGTAAACGCACTGATTGCCACAGAAGACATCCGTTTTTACGAGCACAGCGGTGTTGATAATAGCAGAATTTTTACCATTGTAATCTATAATTTAATGGGCAAAAAACAAGGTGGCAGTACCATCTCGCAGCAATTGGCCAAGAACCTATTCCCTAGAAGAAAATTTAGAAGCATTGTAGACAAAACTGTTACCAAATTGCAAGAATGGATTGTGGCAGCTCTTATTGAACAACGCTATACCAAAGATGAAATTTTAACCATGTATTTTAATACGGTTGAATTTGGCAGTAACTCTTTTGGAATTAGAAGCGCCGCTAAAACTTTTTTTGCCAAAACCCCTTCCGAACTCAATGCCAAAGAATCTGCTGTTTTAGTAGGTTTATTAAAAGCCCCTACTTTATACAGCCCTATTAGAAATCCTGCCAATGCGCTCAACAGAAGAAATACCGTGCTGAACCAAATGGCTAAAGCAGGTTATATTACCGAAGATTCTTGCGCCATTTTAAAATCTGAACCCATAGAATTGCAGTTTCAAGAAGAAAGTCATAACCAAGGTTTAGCCACTTATTTTAGAGAAACCCTGCGCATGGAATTGCTTAACTGGTGCGAAGAAAATGGCTATAACTTATACAAAGACGGACTAAAAATATACACCACCATTAATACTACCATGCAACAAATTGCAGAGCAAACGGTGGAGCAACAATTAAAGGACCAGCAAAAGAAATTTTTTGCGCATTGGAAAGGCAGAGAACCTTGGGGACAATTCAAAGAAGTTTTAATAAGTGGCATGAAAAGAAGCGACCGATACCGCATTGCCAAAGAACTAAAAAAATCGGAAGCAGAAATCACCAAAGAGTTTAATACGCCCGTTAAAATGCGCGTGTTTAGTTATACCAGGGGAGAAATTGATACCGTTATGACCCCAATGGATAGCATTAAATATTACAAGCATTTTATGCAATGCGGCTTTATGAGCATGGATCCTCAAACAGGTAAAATAAAAGCTTGGGTAGGCGGACATAATTACAAGTATTTCAAATACGACCATGTAAACATTACCGCTAAAAGACAAGTAGGTTCAACCTTTAAACCATTTGTTTATACGGTTGCCGTAGACAATGGATTCTCGCCATGCACGCTTATTCCAAACAAGCCAGTAAGTTTTGCAGGTTACCCAGATTATAACCCAAGCAATGCCGATGAAAAATATGGCAAACCAGAAATGACGATGTTTGATGGCTTAAAGTTCTCTATGAACCTAGTTTGTTTAAACGTATTAAAGTTATTGGGTGAAGGCGGCATAAATAATATTATAGATTTGGCTCAAAAAATGGGTGTTAAATCTAAAATTGAACCCTACCCTTCATCGGCATTGGGTACAGCAGATATTTCTGTTTACGAAATGGTAGGTGCCTTTTCAACCTTTGCGAACAAAGGCGTTTGGATTAAACCGAGCTATTTAACCCGCATTTTAGATAAAAATGGCAATGTAATTTTTGAAAATTTACCCGTTACGCAAGAGGCATTAAGCGAGCAAACAGCTTATATTATGTGTAAAATGCTCGAAAAAGTAACTACAAATGGTACGGCTGCCAGAATAAAATATATGTATCAAATTCCTGGCGCGGTGGGAGGCAAAACTGGCACTACACAAAATTACAGTGATGGCTGGTTTATTGGCATTACACCTACTTTAGTTTCGGGCTGTTGGGTAGGTTGGGAAGATAGAGCCATTCACTTTAGAAGCATGGATTTGGGTTCTGGCTCTGCCATGGCCATGCCTATTTGGGCAACTTATATGCAACAAGTAACAAAGGTTCCAAAATTATTGCCCATTGTAAACGAATGGACACCCCCTCAAAACCCAATTTCTGTTGAGTTAGACTGTGCTAATTTTGAAGCCAACAAAACAGAAAAAGAAGATTTTGTGGAATAGCCATTTATTTAAACGAAAGCATTTTTAACTTTCTCAATCTTTTCTATATATTGCCCAAAATATATAGTCTCTATGTCGAATTTCTTTTACACAAAATCCTTACAAGATTTGTTGCGCCACCACGATGGATCGCAATTAAAACGAACACTCACGGCACTTAATTTAGTGGCTTTGGGAGTAGGTGCCATTATTGGTGCTGGCTTATTTGTTAGAACGGCTGCTGCCTCTGCAGAAGCTGCTGGTGCAGCTGTTTCTATGAGCTTTATTATTGCAGCGGTTGGCTGTGCTTTTGCAGGTATTTGCTATGCAGAATTTGCAGCTATGATTCCGATTGCGGGCAGTGCTTATGCCTATTCGTATGTTACTATGGGCGAACTCATGGCCTGGATTATTGGTTGGGCACTTATTATGGAATATGCCCTTGGAGCGGCTACAGTAGCCATTGCTTGGAGTGAATATTTAAACAACTTGCTTGGAGGCATTATCCCCTACGAATGGTGTCACTCACCCTTTGAAAGCATGAAAAAAGTGGTGGGACAAGAAAACATTGACCAAGTTTTGGCTTTGCATCCTAGTTTAGCAGGCCAAGTTAAAGATGGGCAATTGTTGTTAAGCAACGAAATATATGAACACTTAGGAGATAAAGTTCAAGGCTTTGTAGAAGTAACCCGTGGTTTTATAAATGCGCCTGCACTCATTATTCTTTTTGCCTTGACCCTATTATTAATCAAAGGTACCCAAGAATCTGCCAGTGTAAATGCCATTATTGTATTTATTAAAGTTGCCATTGTATTGCTTTTTATTGGACTAGGTTGGCAATTTATTAAACCAGAAAACCATGTTCCATATATGATTCCTGAAGGAACTATTGGGCACGAAGGATTCTTTAAACATGGCTGGGGTGGTGTATTAGGTGGTGCTGCTATTGTATTCTTTGCCTTTATTGGTTTTGATGCCGTTAGTACAGCAGCGCAAGAAGCTAAAAACCCAAAACGAGATATGCCAATTGGTATCCTAGGTTCCTTGGTAATTTGCACCATTTTATATGTTTTATTCGGACATGTTTTAACAGGTGTTGCCAATTGGGAAGAGTTTAAAACATCTGGAAAAGAAGCATCTGTAACCTATGCCATACAAAATTATATGAAAGGATATGAATGGTTAGGTACCAGTGTAACGGTGGCCATTTTAGCAGGATTCTCTTCTGTAATATTGGTGATGTTAATGGGCCAAAGCAGGGTGTTTTTTAGCATGAGTAAAGATGGTTTATTACCCAAAGCATTTAATGAGTTGCACCCAAAATTTAAAACTCCTTATAAAGCAAATTGGATTTTATTGGTTTTTGTAGGCGCATTTGCAGCCTTTATTCCGGGCAGTGTGGCAGGAGATTTAACCAGCTTTGGAACCTTGTTCGCATTTGTTCTAGTATGTTTAGGCATTATCATTATGCGTAAAAAAGAACCCAATATTGAACGTCCGTTTAAAACCCCATTGGTGCCTTTAGTTCCAATATTGGGTATGATTGTTTGTGGAGCTATGATTATTAGTTTACCTGTTCCAACATTGGTAAGCGCCGGCTTATGGCTAGCTTTCGGATTGGTAATTTACTTTGGGTACTCAGCCAAAAGCGCCCGAAAAATGAGAGAGAATTTAACGAAGTACTAGCTTTTGAAGTATTAAGTATGAATTATGAATTATGAAATTCGGATTTAGAATTTAGAATTTTTTCCTGTTATTTTTTGAGAAGAAATAAAATCGGAATGGCGAGTCGTTTGCGCCATTCCGATTCTTGTTTTAGGTTATCGTCGAATATTAAACTCATAAAGTTTTTGGCCGAACCATAAGCATTGGCATAACAATGTTCATCCATATAGGCCTGCTGGCGCATGTTCCAAGCATTACGCATGCTGGCATCTACATCAAAATAGATTTTATGCAAAGCAGGATTAGGCAAATAATGGCGGTAATAATCAATATAATGTTGAATATCTAGTTCCCGCTTTTCCATAAAACTCACAGGCCACTGCATACCAATGCAGGCTATTCCTTTCACTTGATCGGGGTATTTACATAAGGCACTTAAAGAAATAAGGGCACCCATATTTCCTCCCATCATAAAGGTGTTTCGCATATCGGTTTTGGTTACAAACTGCGAGTCTATTAAAGGCTTTAACTCCTCAAAAATAAATTGCAAATACGCATCCGAAAGTGCACTTGATGTAAGCTCCCATTTCATTTTATTTGCTTGTAAAGAATCCCTACTGATGATTTTATTCTCGGGAGTATATTCTAACAACCTGGCAGGGGTATTCCAAATTCCTACCACAATGGTATTTCGTATTTGTCCTAATTTTAGCAGGCTATCCATAGCCTCGTCTAAACCCCACTCCTGCCCCGAAAATGAAACCCCAGGGAAAAACAAATTTTGTCCATCATGTACATACAATACAGCATATTTTACTGAGCCATCCGATTGGTAGTTTTCGGGAAGCCAAACATCCACATTTCTGGAGCCAACATATTTGCTCTGAACCTTTTCATAACGCCATAAATAGCCTTTGAGATTGGCATCCTGAATTTGAATTTGCGCATTCAAAAACAAAGGCAAAAAACATCCCAAAAGAAAAACAATATGTATTTTCAAAAACTTCATGTCATTTAAATAGAAACGGGTAAGGGTAATTTAATCGGCAAAAACTTCATGTAAAATGGGTGGTGATTTTAGCTCACCAAACAAAAGCAAATGTAATTGATAATAACGAAGCATTTGCTGCATGAGTATTTTTCTATGGTTCAGCCTAAAATTTTCTTGTAATACATCTTCCAACGACCCATTTAATAATAGCTGCAATTCTTTAGAAACGGAGGGCAAACAATAATCTTTGCTTTGCATAGAATCTTCAACAAAATAGCCTTCCAACAAACTAAAAACACTGCGCTGAGCACTGTAATTATCTTTAGGAAAAAACCCTAGGTATTTGCTTAAATGCACCAAAAAATAAACCGGGAAATTACCTAGCTTGCCTTCAGATACATCTGCCATTTGCACGGCAGTATGAATAAAACCAAACATTTGTCCATCGGGCTCACTCTCCTCTCGAAGCACTTTACCCAATAGCTCGGCTATAAACATAACCACCGTTCTTTTATATGGATCAAAGTGAATGGTTTGAAGAATAGGTAGGCACTTTAGTTCCTTAATACGTTGTAGGTTTTTATTTTGCTGGTGGTAAACTTCCAAATCTAATAAAGTAAGGGTTTGCAAGTGCGAAGGTTTTATAGCAGCTTTTTTGCCCCGCAAGCCATTAATCATATAGCTTTGAACCCCAAATTTATCGGTATAACATTTTAATACCAAACTATTCTCAGAATAGGGTATTGTTTGCAATACAATGCCTCTGCATTTTTCCAGCATGATTAAGGTTATTGTCCGTTATGAGCCATTAAGCCTTCTTTGGTAGCCAAATAAGAATAGGCATGCATGTTGTCTGAATCATAAATAAAGCTGCGTTTATAATCCTGAACCACATCATCCCATTTCATGGCTACTACAAGCTTTTTATGTATTAATGTTTTAAGCACATCTGCAACAATATTAGGTGCATAAGGAACCTCTTCTAAAATTTTCTCAAAGGGTTCAACAAAATACAACACATTTAAAACTTCAAATTCTACTTCATCTAATTCATGCATTACGACAGCTTCCTTTCTTTCCAAGTAAATGTTTGCACATTGGCCCAAATACCAATTATGAGAACATATAAAACATGAAATGGTTCTACAAATGGAAGCAACAAAATTAACTTACTTTGTTTAAAAAACCTTAAAACTGCATGAATAAGTAGGCCTTCTGCAAACATCTTTATTCCCATTTGAACCATGGCTATTTGCCATAAGCCTGGCACAAAAAAGCCCACTACCACGTTCCAAAACATAGAAAAGTTATAAAAATAAGCACCTACTAAAATGGCTGTAATATACCTGTTTTCATATTTGGTACTTTTAGAAACCCACCTCCTGCGCTGCTGAGTAAGCTCTTCTAATGACCCATTTGGCGAAGTTTCTACCACTGCCCGCGCATCTTTTAAAAAGTATACTTGATTGGGATAGTATTTAAATATTTTATGCAATAAAAACTCATCATCGCCACTGGCTAAACTTTCATTACCCGCATATCCATCTATTTCTGTAAAAACTGACTTCTTAAAAATAAGGTTTGCCGCGCTGCACATATTGGGATTTTTAAGTTGAATAGCAGCGGCACCTATACCCATTAAACCCATAAATTCGAGCGTTTGCGATTTCTCAAATAAATTACCTGCACTAAAATAAACAGGTGCATAAATTAACTGGGTATCTTTGGTCTGAACCGATTCGTTGATAGCGCCCAACCAATGTTTTCCCCGAGTACAATCTGCATCGGTTAAACAAATATATTCATATTGCGCTTGGGCTACAGCAGCGGTAATACAAGCCTTTTTACCACTAATGCCTAAACTTTCTGCTTCCAGTAACCGCAGTGGTAAATGGGGGTTTTGGTTGATATAGGCCTGAACCAATGCTGCTGTATTATCTGAAGAACGGTCGTTGATTACGATAATCTCAAAAAGATGCTTTGGGTATTCTTGTAGGGCAATAGAATCTAGGCAAGCCAGAATAACCGAAGCTTCATTTCTAGCAGGAATTAAAATACTAAAGCGAATGGTAGGTTCAAGCCGACCCTTATTTTTACGCAGGGGAATTAACTGCCAACCCACATAATAAATGAGCAGAAGCAGTGCATAAGAACATGCCAAAACCAAACAAATTATTTCCCAAACACTCATGATTTCACTTTAAAGATAAAATACATTCCCAAAATAGATGGCAAAAGCATATTTACAATCCATAAACTATAAGCAGCCAATAAAATTCCCTCTTGATTGGAACTAAATAAGGTAAAAAAGGCCAAGGCACTTGCCCCTCTTAACCCAATTTCCAATAATAAAAAAGAGGGCACCACAGACTGCACACAAAACGTTCCAATAATGCAAGCAGCGGCAGGTATAAAGCTAATCTCAACCTTAAAAAACTGCAAGAGGAAATAGTACTGCATTAGATAAACCAAATACCTTATAAAAGATAATCCGAGTATATATAGTAATTGCCACTCATTAAAACTTTCAAAAACATTAACATACTTTTCCAATTTGTTTACCCAAAGCCACTGTTTAATAGATTGGTAAATCCAATTTAACCTGAGGTAAACAAAAATAAGTGCCAAAACAAATAAAAAACCCAAAGGAAGCCAATACGCAAAATCAAAATAGGCTTTGCCAAAATAGGCAAAAGAACACATGCCAAAAAACAGGGTAACAATAACTTGCGCAAAATGTCCAATAGCTGTAACAAGCGAACCACGCCATTTATTCATGGTATCGAGGTGAATAACCCTTCCGGCAAAATCGCCCATTTGATTGGGGGTAATAATATTGAACGTGATACCAGAAAAAACAGCCTTGATAGCAGTAGAAAAAGTTTTTGGTTCGAACCTACTAATTAACCACCTCCATTTTACGGCCTCTAACCCATAATTAAATAACATGAAAATACAGGTTAAAATAACATAGTTCCAATTGCCTACATCTTTGTGTAAATCGAAGGTTTTAAAGAGGGTATTAATCTTATAAGCATAAAACAATTTATAAATCACGAAAACAGAAACGAGGAGCAAAAAGACGATTTTTGCCACTTTAATGAGCTGTTTATATTTAGTTGTTTGAAACAAATGATTGGATTAACTATGTTTGACAAAATAAGGCATAGAAAGCTCCTAAACCAAATTGGATTTTGAATACTGGTAAAACTTTAAAAGAACGCATCATTTTGGGCATCGACCCAGGAACTACGGTTATGGGCTATGGGGTAATTCATACCCTTGGTAAACAAGCAGAAGTATTAACTTTGGGTGTACTTAAATTAGATAAATATGATGATTATGCCCTCAAATTAAAAAAAATATTTGAGCGTACTATCGGCTTAATAGACGAATATCATCCAGATGAATTAGCTATTGAGGCGCCATTTTATGGCAAAAACGTACAAAGTATGCTTAAACTTGGAAGAGCGCAAGGTGTGGCCATAGCGGCAGCCATGAGTAGAGAATTAGCTGTGATAGAATATGCACCAAAAAAAATTAAATTAGCGGTAACGGGTAATGGAAATGCCAGCAAAGAACAAGTAGCAGCCTTATTACAAAAACAGCTAAAGTTTGAATTCGATAGGCAGTTTTACGATGCAACCGATGGCTTGGCCGCAGCCTATTGTCACTTTACCCAAAACCAACTTATCCAAAGTACAACAGGAAAAACGAAAACAAATACCAAGATTCCAGCCAAAAAAAAAGCCTCCTCATGGGAAGCTTTTGTTAGTCAAAATCCAGATAAATTAAAGAAGAAAATCTAGGCTATTTGCCAAGAAATTCTTGTTGAATCTTAGCACTAATTTGCTGCATTTCGTCTGAACCTAATTTCAATTTTGGATTAGCGAAATTCATTTCATGCATAGCAGAAAAGGGAATCAAATGAATATGAGCGTGCGGAACTTCCATACCCATTACACAAACTCCCACTCGCTCGCAAGGGATTGCCTTTTTTATGGCAATGGCTACCTCTTTGGCAAAGGCTTGTAAACCTAAATACGTTTCATTATCCAAATCGAATAAATAATCTACCTCTACTTTGGGAACCACCAACGTATGACCCTTGGTAAGCGGATTAATATCTAAAAAGGCAAAATAATTTGCATTCTCTGCTATTTTATAACAAGGTATTTGGGAGGCAATAATTTTAGAAAAAATACTTGCCATGGCATTATAAAGTAATTTCTAAAATTTCCATTTTAATGGTTCCTGCTGGAACCACTACTTCACAAACATCACCAACTTTTTTGTTCATCAATCCTAAACCAATAGGCGATTTAAAAGAAATCTTTCCCGTTTTTAAATCAGCTTCTTTCTCGTTTACTAGGGTATACCAAATTTCTTTTTTGGTATTTTGATTCATCACACGAACATTGGTTAGCATCATAACCTGACTGGTATTCAACTTGCTTTCATCAATTATTCTCGACTTAGCAATGAGGTCTTCCATTTTAGAAATTTTAGCTTCTAATAAGCCTTGATCTTCTTTAGCTGCATGATATTCTGCATTTTCGCTCAAATCTCCTTTGTCTCGCGCATCGGCAATTTGCTTGGTGATAAATGGGCGTTGTACATATTTTAAATCTGTTAGCTCCGCCTGTAATTTTTCTAATCCTTCTTTTGTTACAAAATTAATTTCAGCCATAATTTCAATCCTTGTTATCGTGTTAAAAACAAAAGAAACGTTCCACACGAGGCGGAACGTTTCTTTATTAAAAAACAAATATAGTAAAATTTATTATCCTTTTTTACCTCCAACGGTTAAACGAATTCCGATGGTGTGCATTCCATTAAAAATACGCGTTGGAGCATATCCATAATCAATTGCCATAGAAGTACCACTTTTAGAAATTGGCATTTGAAAAGTAGCACCAGCCCACAAACCATAAACAGGATTTAAATACTCTGGATTTTCTTGGTTCTTAGAGAATAATTGTTTGTCGCCGCTCACATTATAAGCTACACGCAACATAGCAGATTCTTTGTAAGCATACTCAGCTCCAAAACCATAAACATTTGATTGAAAAGCATTGTAGTTAAAGTTAAAAGAACCTGTTAATCTATGAAAGTAGGTATCATTGGTTTGATCCAAACGCATATCATATCCTAAACCAATATTAACCAAAGTTGGTAAGTTAAACTTATCAGCAGCGAAATAAGCTTTACGATCTGCACCTGTTTGCGAATTGATAGCCCTAAAAGACAAACCTGGTCCTCCAAAAGTCATATCCGGACCAATATTTCTCATAGAGATACCCAAACGAAAATCTTCTTTTTTAATCTTCTTCTTTTCGTTTTTAGCATTTAAAGCTGTTTGGTATTGCACCCCAAAATCGAAAGCAACACCTTGAGCTCTTACATCTGATAATCCTTCAGAAATTAAACGCAGTAAGAAACCTCCCGTAATACTATTAGAAAACTTCTTAGCGTAAGAAGCGCCAATATTTAGCACTTGCGGACTAAAAGTTGGAAGCGTACCATCAGGGTTATCGTAAGTTGTAATTGGAATACTTCCAAAATCCCAAGAAGAGAAACCCAAACCAATTACACCACCGTCTCCATTTTCGCCAATTGCCTGAGCCAAACCAAAGTTATTTACACTTACACCAGAGCCTTGTAGGAAAGACATTCTTGAAAAGGCGATATCGGTTTTATCTGTGTAGGCTAATCCTGCGATATTTAAATTAAATGATTCTATTCCTCTTACAGAAGCCGTATTGGCTCCACCGTATCCGGCAGATCTTGCATAAGGATTAATATTGAGTTGGGTTGCTCCTGCACCACCCGAACGATCTGGATTTCCTCCAAATACAGTTGCAGAGGCAAAAAGCAATCCAACCAAACCAAATTTTGCTATAGCTATCTTCATTGTTGTAATATTATCTCGTTAAAATTTATTTGATTAGAATGTGTCAAAATCGATTGGACGCATAATTCCAAACCACTTAATGACTCTTTCGCCAATACCATCTGCGTATACGTGTATTAAATAAACACCGCTAGAAATTGGAACATTAGCGTCATTCTTCAAGTTCCACTCAATAAAGGTTCTTGTATCATCATCTTTTCTAATTCTACGAACCAAGAACCCTCCTTGTGTATAAATTGAAACCACACACTTTTTAGGTAAATTGATAATACGAACTCTTGAATCTAACTGATTTCCTGGATCCTCATAACCAGCATAAGCATAGTAAGGATTAGGTGTAATAGAAACCATTTCTAAAGCAGTTTTACCAGCTTCTTTTGTACCCACAACTGGAGCTAGATCTGTGGTAGAGAAAGTATAGAATGGCACACTGTCGTTTTTAGTTTGCGCTTTTTCTATAGGTGCTAAAGCTGCATAAGGACGTTTTACATCAATATTAATTGTTACATCACAAGGAATACCACCTGTTGTATTTAAGTCGCCCAATTTAGTTCTAGGTGATACCAATGTCATGCTAACCCACATAGCTTGAGAATATAAGTAACGCATGTTCAAAGTAACACTTGTGCCATTTTCAATCTTGTTGAATAAATCCATGTAACTAGCACCTTCGTCGTAACGGGGACCTTGATATAAAACAGGACCAGTAGAAGTTGTACGGAAAGCTTTAGTTCCCATAACATAAATATGATGTTTACCACCCATTTTGTAATCTATACCACCCACAGAACTGGTAACTAAAGTAGAGGTTGGATTCCAAATCATATCGGTACCATTTTCTAGTGGCAATGAAGAATCCTCTGCAAACATAAGGTTTAAACGCTCACCAGTTTCTTTGTTAATGGCGTATCCTGGGAACCAACCCATACCATTACCAGTGCCATCTGGCTTTCCATCTTTTCCTACTGAAGGTGATTTTCTCCTGGTCATTTTTGGCGCATTTCCGATATTTAAAGCTGTATTTTCACCCGCCTCAATTACCACACAACGTGTCCACTTGGTTTTATCACCAGTAATTACAAAAATTACTGATCTTAAATCTGATAATGGATTATCTGTAGAATATCCTCCAGAACTTGCAGCCCAAGCTGGACCATAAGTTGGCTGTGGAGTAACAGCTCTTGCTGCTAATGAATAGGGTGCCCATGTTCCATCTACCACTTTATTATATTGGCGACGTGGGTCAACGGCACGCTTACCACCTGTAGGACCATCAGCAAAATCGTGCTCGTATGGATTTGTAAATCCTGGAGTACCCGTATTACCAGCTCTAATCCAATTAAACGGAACCAAAGTAGCCAATTCATCAGGTATACCTGGCAACCATTCGTTACTTGGATCAGCATAAACTTTGCTAGAAGATAAATACCCGTTAGCATCATCTGTTGCATTATCTGGGTTGCCCGGACCAACAGCTTGGTAAATAGTTAGGCTTAATCCAATTTCTGCGAACAATTGCTCATTATTATTTCTGATACTTCTTTCAGAAATATAAGTCTGATTAGTGGTAGTGTTTGTTAAAACCCATTTAGTTTGATTAGCAGTTAAGCTATCACCCTTGTTGGTTGCACCAGATGAATCTACTAAGCGTAATTCAAAATTTGCACTAGGAACTTTAAAAGGATCTACAACTTTTACAATAATTGGCCCCATGCCTCTCATATATTTTGGACTAGGAACATAGTATGGAGCTAATAAAGCTTTTTCGATGCTTTCTTGAGTAAGCATTAAGGTATTGCCGCTGTTTCCAGCACCTTCATTTCTAACTATTTCCGGACCATCACCCCAAGTAGTGTTTAAAACAGTACCTTGAGAACGT
Organism: Bacteroidota bacterium; assembly: GCA_030699355.1. Taxonomy (GTDB): domain Bacteria; phylum Bacteroidota; class Bacteroidia; order UKL13-3; family UKL13-3; genus B1. The sequence continues at coordinate 23,883 of JAUYMZ010000427.1, forward strand.
GGCGTAGGTTTGTGTGGAATACCACCCCAAATCTTTATTGCACCACCGTCAACCGCTTTTCTACCCGATAAATATTGGGTTGCATCAACAGAACAATTGGTGGCGCTGGCATAAGCAACCAATAAGAAATAATAATTTTGGAAGTTAACCAAAGTTGGATCAGACAAGGTTGAGAAGGCATCACGGGTAATTCTAAAACTATGTTTGATACCCTTATCTTCACCAGCAACCATTATCTTTTTTACTGAACCTAAATCTGGATCATTAACAATATTAACCATTAACCCATTACCATCTAATATATCACACTGGGCTACCAATCGAGCTTCGTCTTGATTGTATAAATCTCCAGGTGTTGAGTTCTTTCTCAATTGGAAGATTTGATATCCTTGGAAGGCATATTTAGTTTTTTCTGAACACAAACCAGCTGATGAATCTGAATAAGATTCGGTAACTTTATAATTGGTTATATTAAGAATTAACTCTTTGTCTAATTCAACAATACTCAAATCTGGTACGCGTGGACCATCAACAATGTTGAAGTTATTTTTATATAATACAAACGCTTTATCTGAAGCTTCTTTTAATAAATTGAATGAACCTGTTGCACCACCTGTTGTGGCACGAGCCCAAACTACCGCCACGGTTACTTGGTTTCTAGAACCTGGCAATAAACTAAAAGGACCAGCAGTTTGTAAAAATCTTCTGTCGCCCGGAGTATTACCAGCGGTGCGCTCTGTCCAATTCTCTCTTCCACCTGGATCTGTTTGACCAGGGAACATGAAACTCGCGGTATCAGAACCACCTCTACCATTTCCACCATAAGTAATTGGTAAACCATCTTTCCAACGACCATTTAAGTAATTCCAATAATGCTCAGGACGAGAAGGATTACCTGTTACAGAGAAGTCATTGTTATAATAAATAAACTTGGTTAATCCAATTTCGGTAGTATCTGTACCTACAATCTTACGAGGACCTTCAAAGAAGTTGACCCCAATACTTGGTGGATTTAAACCATAACCTAGGATACCCTCATCGTTATCATCACCATTGTAGCAAATACCTAAATTTCTTTTAACATCGCACTCTACATAATCATCAGAGTAGTTACCCAAATCTGCATCCACCCATTGACCAAATACACACGAGTCGATTGTTTCTGTGCTTCTGTTGTAAATAGTAGTACGGTAGAAAGTCATATTGTTAATCTCATCATTGGTAGAATATGCAAAACTCTGAGTATGTAATTCTAATCCAATAGGTAAACCTTCTGTTTCTGAGTGAATATTTCCCTTATCATTGTAGATAGTATACAACATCATATCGGGAATATTGCTTAATACATTTTGTTCAAAAGAAGGAAAATCACCTTCAGAAGGTTCATATTTCCCGTTTGTATTAAAATCAAAGAAGGGAGCTAAAAACTCTGCTTCACCAAAAACGCCCTCACCTTTATTACCATTACCTGGCCAATTGGCAATACCATCAATTGGGTCATTCCATTTAGTTTGGTCATTGCTAAATTCTTCAATTTCTGCCAAAGTAACTTTCCAAATTTGGTCATAAAACTTACAACGAGCCGCTGTAATTGATGCAGAACCATCTATTTGCAAAGCACCAGGATAATAATCGTTACCACTTTGACGGTAAGTTTGGCCAGCAATACGCAAATTACCTTGTGTAATACCTCCAATCCATAAAGCACCCGAAAACAAAGAATGCTTTGATGTTTGTCCGGGCTCAACGCGTGGAATTTCATATCTAGCATTCTGGAGGTTCCACCACATATCACCACCATTTAAAATAGTGGTACGCACGTTATTTAAATCAAGGTCTTTTTGTTGTGTGGCAGCTGCACAACCAGCTCCCATTTTACCCAACTTTGGAGTGGCATTCTTTCTTAGCATGCCAATATTTTCTTTGGCAAATGCATTGCTTCCAGCCAATAATAGGCTCAAGGCAATTGCGACTGTCTTCATTAATCTTAATGTATATTTTTCCATTGTAGTTATTTTTATTGTTTACTATTAACTTAGAAATATAATGCTAATCCCAAACGAGTTAGTCGCGGTAAAACGAACCTGTCTGGATTTACCATTCTTGTATTATATAAGTCAACATAAGCTTGTTGATTGGTTGCAGTCTCACGTTGTTCTCTTGAAGCAGGTGAGGCAAGGAATCCATCATCATAAGCAGAACCTGTGTAGCGGAACACACTGTTTACGTTAGCCGTGTTTAATACATTTTGAACCATTATAAAGGCACGTAATCTGTATACCGTAAGTGAACCATCTATTTTCTTTTTCTTAAATAAGAAATTCTTATCTACGTTCAAATCAAGGTTTAACTGAGCTGGTAAATTAGCACCATTAGGTGTTCCTTTTACCGGACTTCTTACAACCACACCAGATTGAACTCCACCTGGAGTTGGAATTAAGTCTTGGGTATATGGTCTTCCAGAGAATGAAGTGAAAATAACGTTAAATCCAGCATTTTCAAATATCTTCTTTCCATCTACAATAGGACCATTGTAATCTTTTCCTTCTTTATAGTGATAATCAAAAATAGCTTTGAATGTATGACGGGTGTCAAAATCCATTGGTACTAATGTACGTAAAGTTGGTAATCCTACCTGAATTAAAGCTGCACTAGAGTTAGCGTTTGAACCTGTTCCATCTGCAAATTGCAATTGGTAGTTAGTAGTAATGGTTACATTACCTAAATCTCTAATATTATATTCTAAACCAATACTCTTTACAGTTGAAAAGTCTAAATTACCATAAGTAGAGTAATCATTTGGCCAAGCCTGAACATAACGGAATAACTGAATTTGATTTCTATACTCACGGTAAGATGCGATGATACCTAAAGCTGCATCTTGACCAATTTGTTGACGGAAACCAATTTCATAATCCGTTACTTGAACCATTTTCAAATCTGGGTTAGCGATGGCACCACCACTTAAACGATTTTGTAAATAAAAATAATCATCTATTTGACCCACGTTAGCACTTGGTCTTTGGGTTAAGATATCGTAAGTACCAAAGAACTGTGAAGTAGTTGAGATTGGGAATGAAAACCAAATACGAGGCAATACCTTAATGTCTGGAACATAATCTGTAAAAGAAGCTGCTGTTGGTAACTGAGGATTTTTTGGATCAGCCAATAAAGGCATGTTACGGTTTGTTTTACCATCACGGGCAATGGTTTGTGGATCCGAAATTGGATTACCATTTTTATCGTACCAACTGTTTCCGTTTCTATAACCTACAAATTTTGCTTTGGTAATATCTGCATCTTGTTGACCTGGATCTTTATCTACGTATGGAACAAAATTATCGCCAATGGTTGTTGGAATATTTTCTGCATCCAAAATTCCTAAATTCTTAGCTTCACCTACTGTGTACAATGGAACCATTGAATATGGATCTTTTAACACCGGTTGATTGGCATCAAAACGCTCTAAACGAACACCCACACGAATAATTAAATCTTTAAATACAAATTTATCTTGAATCCACGCAGCAAAGTATAATGGCTGATAGGCAGGCAATAAACGCGCAGTTGAATCAGTTAAGAAGTCATTTAAGCTTGGACGTTTTCTTACAATTCTACCTAAATGATCATATCCTGAATACGAAACAATACTATTACCATTATTTAGTAATTCATTGGCAGAGAACATAGACAATGAATAATCTGAAGGGCTGAAAGAGTTTACATCAATATTGGTGAATTGATCAATCTTATTTCCGAAAGCATCTACAGCACCATTGGTCATTAATCTATTTCTAAAGTTTAAATCAAAATTAGTTTGCTGAGAGGCTACAATTTTACGTTTGAAATTAACAGTATCGCTGAATACACCGTTTTGGTCGAACGACAATGAATATAAAGAAGAATCTAACCCAGAGAATTGTCTGTTAGCATACAAACGAGCCATTGTCCATAAATTGGTTGCAGCTAAAGAGTAGTTTCTTCTAAACTGCTGCTCAATGTTTAAACCAATTTGAAATTCATGCTTTGCTTTTGGGTTGCTTGAAGGGGCAATACTAAATTCACTTTGAACATATAAGTTAAATGCCTCAGACATGCTTTTTTGATATCGAGCTTGCTGTGCACCCACATTGGCCCACATGTTAGAGTAAATACCATTTGGACCATCCCCATTAATTAAACCACCTACTTGACGCACATTACCAGCAGTTCGCATCATGCTTTGTCCAAAATAATCATATACCGAGCGGGTGAAGTTGCCTCTTACACGGTTGATATTTGGATCTTGCTGGAAAGTATACAAGGTATCTCTGTAACCAACGTGGCGGTAATAATCTGTTAAATATATGGTTCCATTATCTGTACTAAATGAATCTGGTCTTTCATTGATTCCTTTAATAATACGGGCATAATTTGGCGCATCATAGGTTGTAAATTTACCTATATAACCATAATTAAAAACATCATGACCATGCTCTGCATCCATCACTTCGCCATATCCGCGCTCGTACGACAAACGAACACTGTAGTATGCATTTGAAATATTAGAGGCTTTCTTTTTAGTTCCGTCTTCGTTTTTATCTTCTGTTTTGAAGTTTTGAGTAAACTGTAAAAAGGTTCTAACAGTGTAATTAGTTTGCAAAGCATTGTTTTCTGGATTTAGCAAACTATGGAAAGAATTCCAGTTTCTACCACGACTGTAATTTCCAAAATATCCTAAACGAACATTGATATTAGAAGTAGGTTGGAAGTTGAAACTACCATTTAAATCGGCAGAAAGTGAATTTACATTCTGACGAACATCTACTTTTTGCAAATCATTTTTAGTTAAAAACTCAGCTGCTGGGTATAAAGAATTTTGTGGACCTGCAATTAATGGTCTCTCATGTATTTCTCTTAATTTCTCTGGTTTTACTTGATAAATATCCACAGCAGATAAGCTTCTACCATAGGTAAATGCACCTGAAACTAAGAAACCTAAAATTACTCGTTCCTCTGAACCTCTGCCTTTATTGATTGTTTTAATTGGACCTGAAATATACCCTTGAAAGTTGTTGAATTGACTATTATCTAGGGTTCCGGTGAAAGGAGAAGCTGAAGTTACCTCAAAGCCTCTGCTAAAGTTTTTGGTTGGCGCTTTGGTGGTAATACTGATGGCACCACCCACAAAATCTCCATATTGCGCAGGCGTTCCACCTGTAATAACTTGAATTTGATCAATGGCATTAGCAGGAATATTGGTTGAACCACTTTGTACACGCACACCATCTATATAATAAGCAGTACCATCTGCCCTTGAACCACGGAAAATAGGCGTACCTCCAGACCTCGATTCTACACCTAAGGTTGTACCGGCAATCTTTTCAACGCTACGGGTTCCTAAAGCTAAGATTTCCTTGTTGGTTTTAACATCTCCTTTAATCCCACCTGGGTCTACCAATTGCTTTTTAAATTCAACCACGTATTCCTTTAAAATGGTACCATCACCTGCAGGCTCCATATTAAAGTTAACAAATCGGTCTGCCTCTGGCGAAACACCAATGTTTTTAATAACGGTATTTCCGTAACCAACAAATGAAGCATACAAATCATACTCTCCCGGTTGCAATGTCTTAATAACATAACTACCGTCATCGTCGGTCATTGTAGTGGCTTTGGTAACTCCATTCAGTTTAATCGTGATACTCACGAAATCCATGGGTTTCTTTGTTTTAGCGTCTTTTACGGTTCCCCTCACTGTACCCATTCCAGATTGAGCATGGAGTGCAATTTGAAAGCCGAACAGAACAGCAAGTAAAATGTATATTTTCTTCATATGTCGTATAATTTACAATTTCAATACAAGTTTTTTAAGAGCGGTAAAATAAAGTAGTTAAATTGAAAATAACAATACCTATTTAATACAAATGCAAAGGATTCTTAATTTTTAACTAAAAGTGAGCAACTTATCCAATAAAACCTGCGAAATTTTAATGTAACTTTCTTTTGTCCAACCTCCAATATGTGGACTTAAAACTACATTTTCGCGTTCACACAGATAATTAAATTGTAATTTTTCTGTTGCATTTAAGTTTTCTAGGCGCTCGTTTTCGAGAACATCAAGTGCCGCACCCAAAATTTTTCCTTGGTTCAAACCGAGCAATAAATCTTGTGTGTTAACTACTTTTCCACGACTTAAATTAAGCAAAAAAATGGGCTTTTTAAATTGAGCTAATAGATTTTTGTTAAAGTAATAAGTGGTTTCTTGTGTTAAAGGAACATGAAAGGAAAGAATATCTGCTTGCTCACAAATTTCTTCCCAATTACTTTCCTTTGCCACCGAACTTCCGTAATGGTGTAGGTATTTATCATAAACCAATACCTTCACTTTCATGGCCGAGAGCTTTTGCGCAAAAGCTTTTCCGGTATTTCCATACCCAATAATGGCAAGGGTTTTTCCAGCCAATTCAATGCCTCTGTTTGCTTCGCGCAGCCACACTCCGGCCTTTACCTGAGCATTGGCTCTAAACAAATTGTTTAACAACATTAATAACATGGCAAGGCTTTGTTCTGCTACCGCATCAGAATTGGCCTCTCCTGCATTTATGCTTATTATACTTTTGCTTTCGGTGTATTCACAATCTATGTTATCCATACCCGCTCCTGCCCTAGCAATAATTTTTAAAGAATTGGCCTGAACCAATAAATCTTCATCCACTATAGTCTTAGTTCTAATAACGAGTATATGTTGATTGGGAAGCGCTGCGCGAATCTCATCCCGATTTGCATTTGGTAAATAAAGAACGTTATGTCCGAGTTTACTTAAACCTTCTGTTAGTATTGGATGCACATCATCTACTATGAGCACATTCCAAATAGGTGGCATAGGATTTAAAACTTCTTTCATGATAGTAGTAATTAAAAGACGATGGAAGGTTGCATAGCTATTTAAAAGGTATTAGTACAATAACCTTCCTATGCTAAAATAGATAACAATTCCTAAGAGGTCGTTACTGGTTGTTATAAAAGGCCCCGTGGCAATAGCGGGGTCTATTTTCATTCTATTAAGCACCATGGGGATAAAAGTACCAAACACAGAGGCAAAAATGATTACGGTTAACAAGGCTAAGCTTACTGTTAAAGCCAATTCGTATGAATCTTGAAAAGCTAAATTGTAAAATAAAATTAATACCGAACAAATGATTCCATTAAGTAAGGCAACACGTAATTCTTTTAAAATTTTCTGACCAATATTTTTAGTTCCTAAAGTATCGTTGGCAATACCTTGCACCACGATAGCTGATGATTGAACCCCAACATTACCGCCCATAGCGGCAATCATAGGAATAAAGAAGGCCATTTCGGGGTGTATCATAATTTGGCCTTCATACAAAGCCAAAAAGCGTGAACTGGCAATCCCACCAAATAAGCCAATAATTAACCAAGGTAAGCGGGCACGAGATAGAATCCAAACCTTATCGGTTGGGTCTACATCCTCGGTAATACCACTCATGAGTTGGTAATCCTCATCGGCCTCA
>JAUYMZ010000433.1 GCA_030699355.1 Bacteroidota bacterium
CTGGGACTCGAACCCAGGACCCCTACATTAAAAGTGTAATGCTCTACCAGCTGAGCTACGGAATCGTTTTTCGTTATACTAAGCTTCGTTGCTGACGTCTAACGGGGTGCAAAGATATAATTCTGACCCTATCTCGCAAACCTTTTCTAATTTATTTTCTACTTATTTCTTAGCAAGCTGAAAACCAAGTTAAATAATTTATTTTTTTTGCCTTCTACTTAAATCTTCGCCAAAAGTTTCGGCTAATTCGTCCAAAGTAAATGCCTCGTTTAAGCTAAAATTACCAATTTCGGTGCGACATAAGCTATCTAAGTATGCACCATTATTTAAAATTTTTCCAAAATCTCTTGCCAAAGAACGGATGTATGTGCCCTTACTGCATGTTATTTTAAAATAAATTAATGGAAGTTCTATGGCTGTAATTTCAAATGAATGCACCATTACATTTCTAGGAGGAAGTTCCATCTCTACTCCTGCCCTTGCCATTTCATAAGCTCTTTTTCCATCTTTTTGTATGGCAGAAAACAAAGGTGGAATTTGACTTAATGCACCCGTTAACTGCTTGGCAGCAGCATAAATTTCCTCCTCTTTAATAGCATCAATTGAGAAAGTTTCTGTAATTTCTGTTTCTTTATCAAAGCTTGCTCTAAAGGCTCCTAAATAAAAGCTTCCTGTATACGTTTTGGGCATCCCCATGTATTGGTCTATATTCTTAGTCTCTTTGCCAATACATACAATTAATAAACCAGTTGCCAAGGGATCTAAGGTGCCTGCATGACCAACTTTAACCTTACGCTTTATGCCATCTTTGGGCTTTGGTAATCTGCTCAGTTTTCTGAGAACCAAACGTTGAATTTTCTTGGTTACATCAAAGCTTGTCCATGTATACGGTTTATAAACACGAAGCATTGCTCCTGTTTCCAAATCCAATAAATCTTTCAAAATTGCTTATATAATTTGTAGGTTATATCCCATAAAATGAAGGACTAAAATAATCAGGCCAACCACAATGCGGTACCAACCAAATACTTTGAAACCATTTTTGGTTAAAAAACTAATAAAACCCTTTATGGCAATCATTGCTACAATAAAGGCAACCACATTTCCAACCAATAATACCATCAAGTTGGAAGAAGTAGCTTCTGAACTAAAGCCTCCATCGAGGTAATACTTTAACATTTTGTAGGCAGTAGCGGCAAACATGGTAGGAACTGCTAAAAAGAAAGAGAATTCTGCAGCAGCCTTTCTACTCATTTTCTGACTTAAGCCACCAATGATGGTAGCAGCAGAACGAGAAACGCCGGGAATCATGGCAATAACTTGAAAAAAGCCAATGGTTAATGCCTTAGGATAAGTAACCTCATCAGATTGATTTTCTTTATGGGTAAACAACTTATCTATAAATAATAAAACTATTCCACCCAAAAGCAAAGAAACTGCCACCACAATTACATTTTCAAGCATCGCATCGATGTAATCATTGAGCAAAAACCCAAGCACCGCAGCTGGAATGAAAGCTACAAAAAGCTTAAAATAAAAATCTAAGGATTGAAAGAAACGCTTCCAATACAAAACAATTACAGAAAGTATGGCTCCAAATTGAATAGCCACAGTAAACATTTTTACAAATTCATTACTAGCTATCCCCATGATTGAGGAAGCGATAATCATATGCCCAGTTGAAGAAACAGGCAAGTACTCTGTAATCCCTTCAATAATGGCAAGGATTACAGCCTGAAAAAAATCCATAACTATGCCTTTGGTTTACGCATAATGGCAAAAATACCCACCACAAAACCCAATAAAACCACGATAGGTGCTAAAGTAAGTTTTCGGAAATCAAAGATATCTTCCGTACCAACCATTAAAGCAAAACCTATAAAAACAATGGCCACACTGGCAATCATTAAGGTGTAATTTTCTTTGCTAAATACAAAATTATTAGGTGTTTGCACCTCTTTTTTTGCGCTCAATCTATCTTTACTCATGCCTGCAATATTCAATTTATCTTTTAAAATTAAAAATAATATCTCAATCTCTTTTAATACAAATCTTCTAAACGTTGATATAAGTATTTTCTTGTACTAAAAAAACTACTACCCATACTTATGAGTAAACCCAATATAAATAAACCTAAATACAAATAGCCAAGGGCTTCGGCCCTATTAAAATATGCCCATTCTGGAAATACCAAAGGCAGAAATTGATTTAAATTCACTAAAAGCACCCAAGCAATTACCCATCCCCAAAAACCATTTTTTATTCCCTGCCAAACAAATGGTCGGGTAATAAACCAAGGTTTAGCGCCTACCAATTGCATACTTTTGATGATAAATCTCTGGGCATATAGGTTCAGCCTAACCGTATTGTGAATTAATACTACGGCAATTATTCCAAACACAGAGGCTAGAAAAACAAAAATGAGGGCAATGTTTTTTACATTTTTCTGTGCTAGGTCGTAGGCATTTTTATGGTAATTTACCTCGCTTACCTTAGCATGTTTGCGCAATTGTTGTTCTATTACCAATAGTCCTTCTGGCGTATTATAATCTTGTTTAAGCTTTATTTGAAAAGAAGCCATAAGCGGATTAAAGCCAAGAAAACTAACAAAATCTTGTCCTAATTCGTTGCTAAACTCGGTGGCAGCCTTATCTTTACTTACATAAGTGATGCTTTTTAAAAATGGTTCTGTAGCAATGGCTTGCTGAACCAAACTGATATCTTCTTCTGTAGCGTCGGAATGAAAGAATACCTGAACAACCATATTTTCTTTTAAATACGTTTCCATATTCTGACTCGCCAAAACCAAAAAGCCAAACATGCCCATCATCAACAAAACCATAGAGATACTGATGATGGAAAAGGCATAACTAAATTTTTTCTTACGTTTTATGGTTGTGCTCACAATTATTACTATTTATGGAACAAATTTAAAAAGGAATTGTAAGCTTGCAACATTATTTAAACCACAACTTTGGAAAAGCATGCTAAGCCGTCTATTTTTGCAGACTTTTAAAAATAGAAATAATTATTGCAAAAAAAATTGGGTTCGAACCAAAAAAATATATGAGTAGAGATTATAACCACAAAGAAATTGAGTCGAAATGGCGGGCCTTTTGGCAAGAAAACAAAATTAATGAGGTAAAAGAAGACCCTTCAAAACCTAAGTTTTATGTTTTAGATATGTTCCCGTACCCAAGCGGTGCTGGCTTGCATGTGGGTCACCCATTGGGCTATATTGCCAGTGATATTTACAGCAGATTTAAAAGATTAAAAGGATATAATGTTTTGCATCCAATGGGGTATGATGCCTTTGGTTTACCTGCCGAGCAATATGCCATACAAACAGGACAGCATCCTGCCATTACAACGGCAGAAAACATAAAAAGATACCGCGAACAACTCGATAAAATTGGGTTCAGCTATGATTGGAACAGAGAAGTAAAAACATCCGACCCTGCTTATTATAAGTGGACACAGTGGATATTTCTTCAGCTTTTTAATAGCTGGTATAATCCCATTGTAGATAAGGCTGAACCAATTCAAACCCTTGTAGACTTATTTAGTAAAGAGGGATTTAAAGGCATAGACGACAGTATTTTAACAGGTGGAATGGAGTTTGATTACCCCACTTTTACTGCCAGTCAGTGGCTTGCTTTCTCAGAAGAAGTTCAACAAAAAATATTGCTCGGATTTAGGTTGGCCTATTTAAGCGAAGCCTACGTTAATTGGTGCCCTGCCATGGGTACTGTTTTAAGCAACGATGAAGTGAAAGATGGCGTAAGTGAACGTGGTGGATTTCTGGTTGAACGTAAAAAAATGAACCAATGGAGCCTCCGAATTACCACTTATGCAGAAAGATTATTGCAAGATTTAAATGGATTAGACTGGACAGAAAGCTTAAAAGAATCGCAACGCAATTGGATTGGCAAATCTCAAGGCGCCAGTTTGCATTTTAAAGTTCAAGACCAACCTTTCGATATTGAAGTTTTTACAACCCGTCCGGATACCATTTTTGGGGTAAGCTTTTTGGTTATTGCACCAGAACACGAGATGCTTAAAGCTTTAATTACGCCAGACCACTTAGATGAAGTTATGAACTATGTGGAAGCAGCAAAAAATAGAAGCGAACGCGATAGACAATCAGATGTTAAGCGTGTGAGTGGAGAATTTACTGGTGCTTATGCCGTTCATCCTTTTTCGGGTCATGAGATTCCAATTTGGGTGGCCGATTATGTTTTAGGAGGTTACGGAACAGGTGCGGTTATGGGCGTTCCTGCTCATGATACCAGGGATTTTGCTTTTGCTAAACATTTTAACTTACCTATTTTACCCGTAATAGAAAGCAATGTAAAACATGATTACACCCAAGCTGCCTTTGATGCCAAAGAAGGTAATTGTATAAACTCCAGTTTCTTAAATGGAATGGGTATAAAAAAGGCTATTAAAAAGGCCATTCACGAAATTGAAGAACGCGGATTGGGTAAAGGTAAAACCAATTATAGATTAAGAGATGCCATTTTTGGTCGCCAAAGGTATTGGGGTGAACCTATTCCCATTTACTATAAAAACGGAATACCTTACCCCGTTGCAGAAGCTGATTTACCGGTAATTTTACCAGAAATTGAAACCTTTTTACCTACAGAATCTGGTGAGCCACCATTGGGCAGAGCCAAAGATTGGAAGTACCAAGGTGTATATGATTATGAACTTTCTACCATGCCCGGCTGGGCTGGAAGCAGTTGGTATTTCTTAAGATACATGGATGCCCGCAATACCAATCAAATTGCTAGCAAGGAAGCTTTAAACTATTGGCAACAAGTAGATTT
>JAUYMZ010000434.1 GCA_030699355.1 Bacteroidota bacterium
TTGGGTAAGGTTTTCTATGTGGAAGTTATCTAAGTTAAACTCCATATCCTGTGCAGTAGGAATGTGTAATAATCTCACACGCCAGAAATAACCTGGGGTAACAAAATTTATTTCATTATGTCCGCTGGTTGCACTAAAATATATCATGTTGCCTTGGTAGGCGTTTTCTGTGGTGGAATATACTATGCCCACTTGCCAATCATGATCACCTTCTACATGCTCCAAATCAAAACTCAGTCTGATACTTTGGTTGGGTGGTATGTCTTTTCCTAAGAAGTAATTATACCTAGCATGTGGGTCGGCTGTGATGTTATCTTTAATATTTAACTTTCCATCTTCCAAACTTATTACAGCATTTTGTCCCGACCAAGAATCTCTTACATTCCATGCACCTGCTAGGTTTGGTGTACCTTCAAAATCTTCTAGTTTATTGTATTCATTACACACCAACAATTTCCTATCGCTAATTACTGCTAGTACATTGCCTAAGTGGTTGCTTAGTTCGTAGCGTTTGTTTCCTCGTTGTAAAGTGTAAAAATTATAGGAGGGTTCATAGCTGGTGGTACTTATGTTTTCTGGGTCTTCAAAGCTACCATTGCTTACATCGGCATCAAAACGTTGGGTAACCAAATTTAAATTGCTTTGGTAAATTCCCAGCCTGCTAGAGCCATATATATGCCACTCTGCTATGCCAAAACTATCCAAGTATGTGCGGGTATTGTTTAAATAACGTTGTATTAGTAAATCATAGGCGCTTTGTCCGTAATAGGTTTTAACCATATTAAAATAGGTTTCTTTGCTATGACCAGCATGGCTCGTTTGCCAGGTACCAACATGCCCCGGCACCATACTTGAAGCATGTGTTATAAAGTTTGTGCGTTCATTTGTTTCGAACCAAGTGAGCATAATATTGTTATCAAATTGGCTATAAATTATAGAACGCAAGTTTGTATTATCGTATTGTACAAGGTAATTCCATAATGTGTTTGGTTCGGCAAAACCATTGTAAATGGGGTTGGCTATATCGCTCAATGAATTAAACCAACTCTTTAAAATGTTTTGTATATCGGGCAAATTCAAAAGCATGTTAGCCGTTACATTACAGTCTAAATTAGTTTGCATCCACAGGCTTACATCACTCATGTTGCCATTTAAAATAAACCAATTGTAAGAGGTATTAAAATCTACAAATGAGTTTGAACTTAAGGCCATATACATGTTTTCAAAATCTGCGGTATAGTGGGTATGAAAGTACAAAAAGAAATCGTACAAAGACCCATTTTGTAACGAATATAAAATAAATTCGTGGTGGTTGGTGCAAATATTTGTTAAAAAGGATGTGAAATCTCCTTCTGTATACAGCCAATTGCTGAGATGGTTGGCCAAATCTACCTGATTAAATTGACCTAAAATAGTCACTAAATTGGTGTTTGGATCAGCCATAATAAACCCTTGCAAATCTAAATTATCCAAAATTAATTGAACATTACTAGTGCTAAGTGTATTGGTTAAAAGTGCACCAGAAAGACTAGAATTATTTGGGTAATTGGTGTTTGTAAAATTGCCAAATGCGCTATTTCCAAAGTGCAATACAAGAGAATCGTTTATGCTTGGAAAGCTAATGTTTTCGTAATCTATTGTTTTATTAAATGTTCTGTTATAAACCGCTAAAATATTTCCTTGGGCATCTCTAGAATAGTAGGTATATGTTCTACATTGTGAATTTGTTTTTGGAATTATAATTTTTACCGCTCTGTGTCCATCTGGTGTATATTCAAATTCTAAGTCGGGTTTTAGGCTAGAACTTGTTCGTTTAATTTTTGTGATTTTTCCATAAACATTCCAAAAAATAGTATCTATTTCTTCGGCAACATCTTTAATTAAATTACCTATGGCATCGTAATGGTAATTATTTGCATTGGTTTGATTATCGATATCATCTGAATAATTAGCAGCATTTACATAATCTAAAACACGTTTTAATTTATTGGTATTGGGGTAATATTCGTAATCTAAACTAAAACTGTTTCAGAATTTATGTGAAGGTAGGTGATTATCCTAGCTCCACCTCTTTTACCTTTTCTCTTACTAGTAATAGCTAAACGAATTTTATAGCAATTGTTTCCAATGAAGTTACCAATCTTTGGCTCTTGATTAATTTTATTTATTAAATCGCCAAACTCACTTTTAAGCGAGGGGAATTTTTTAATCAGACGTTTGAGTTCCTTCGAAAAACGATGAGTAGATATTATACTATAACTCATTTAATAGTTCCTGAGCAGTTTTAAGTTTAATTTTCCCTTGCTTGTGCAATTTTACTTCTTCAGCTGCTTCTTTTAAGTCATCCCACAAGTCTGCAGTAGCCTTCGTCATTGGTTTTGCTTTTCTAATAAAAGAGAGACTTTGTAAGACTTTTAATCCAAATGTCGCCTCATTATCGGGTATTTCAATTAAAACTTTCATAATTGTTTTTATGGTTCAGGTATTCGTTACAAAATTCGGCAATTTAAAAATACAGCTTTTTAACTATAATTAAACGTGTAAGTCGGTGTAAAATTAGCACTTCTGCAAATTAATTGCAACAATATTCCAACAACTGTTAATGGAGAACTTACCAATTAAAAATTATCACTTAAATTACAAATCCAAAACAACCCAAAATAAAGCCAAATTTGTTTCCCCTAGGTTTTTTATGCTACATAATGTATTCAAAAATAGATGGTTTTAAAAATGTATACAGTCCCGTCCGCACTACCAGTTTACTATAACCTTCACTAAAAAAAGTGAAGGTTATTTTATCTCAACACGATTCATAGGATTTCGGGATGGGCAGGATTAAGAAATTCCTGTAATTTTGCAATTTAGTAATCGTGTTCAGAAATAAGAAATCCTGGTAATTCCGAAATCCCGTAATCGTGTTCAGAATTTTTGGTACAGTAATAAATAGGACTAGAACAAATTATATTTAAAATAACATAAACTTATTGTGCAAGTTGTAAATCTTTGAGCTAAAAATGTATTTTGCAGCCTTTTCAATAAAATGTAATGAACAGTTACTTTAGTAATAAGCGTATTTTAATTACCGGAGCCTCCTCGGGTATTGGCAGCGCATTGGCTGTTGCTTTGGCGCAACCCTCTGTTCATCTTATTTTGGTAGCCAGAAATCTAGATAAATTGCAATCTGTTGCTTCTGCATGTACCGCCAAAGGTGCCAGCACAGAAATACACTTTTTAGATGTTTCAATAGAATCTGAAATTGTGGCTTTTGCACAAAAAATCAAGCAGGTTCACCCACATTTAGATATTCTAATTAATAACGCAGGTATTAGTCAGCGCTCCCAAGCAGAAGAAACTGCTTTATC
>JAUYMZ010000439.1 GCA_030699355.1 Bacteroidota bacterium
GCAGCTGCCTCCAAGCCCCAGGCCTGTTAGATATAAATTATTGTCATCCTGAGCGTAACGCAGTGGAGCGAAGGACCTCTTTGTATGTAGTAAGATTTCTCCGGACAGCAATACATCTAAATTATACATTTTTTGGTTACGAGATACTTCTCTGTTTCCTTCTTTTTGAACTTGTAAATAATCTTTACAAGTTGAACCTAAATCAAGTTCTCCGCTTTCAAAAATATTTTTTAAATGAATGGTGATATTTTGTGGTGTGGTATCAAATAAAATACCCATTGCCTTTTGAGTAAGCCAAATGGTTTCATTTTCTAATAAAACATTTAATTTAACAGCACCTTCAGGCGTGCTATAGAGTATAAAGTTATTTTGGTTCGGTATTAAATCACTCATATTTTTCTCTTTTTTCTAAATGGTAGTTACACTCAATTTAACAAAAATAGTGTCAATTTCTGAGATTTAATCATTTTAAAAGTTTCATATTTTTACAAGGGTATGAAGGAGCTCCGTGCTTGCTGGGGATTAAATCCACAGGGCAATTTCTGAAATCTCTTTTCTTTTTAAATCGGGAACCTAGCAATTTTTGGCAGGATAAGAAAGAGGGATGAGCAAATAGGGCTTTTCATTTTCTGGTCGACCCAAAATTTTGGCCAAGAAATTCATGGGACTTGGCGTTTGGGTTAGCGCCACTAAGCCTGCATCTATTATTATTTAAGAAGGGCTTCTGCCATTTCATCGGCCATTCTGGTAAAATGAGTATAGTAGTTATTTGAGAGGATGATGATTTGTTTTTGCTGATCCAAAAAATTCATGACCATGCTTGTATATCCGGGCCAACCTCCAGTGTGGTAGCTGAGTTTTTCTTCCCCCGATATAAAAAAACCATAGCCATAGTTGGTAGGAGTGCCATTTTTTAGGGTTCTATTTTGGAAGGCTTTTTCAAAAAGTAGTGGATTCATTACTTGAGGGTTTATAATTTCTCTTTCCCAAATCTGCAGGTCTTTTATACATGAATTTACGGTTCCATCTCCGGTAATTCCATCTTGATAAATAACATAATTGTATTGGGCTAAACTATCTACCAAAACATACTCATTTTTATACCCCGAGTAAACATAGCCATAAGCGTAATTTTCAATTTTTTCTTTCGCCGTTCTGCGTGTGTTAAATACCCGAGTGTGTTTCATTTGAAGGGGTTCAAAAATATGTTGCTCTAAAAATTGTTGGTAGCTATGTTTCGATACTTTTTCTATAATAGAGGACAATAAAACATAGCCTGTATTGCAATATTCAAACTGCTCACCCGATGGAAACAAGGCCTTTGGTTGATGGATGGCCAATTGTTTAACCACATCTGAATTGTAGGCAAACTGAGATTTATCCCATACTTTTTTCAACAAAGTTTCGTAATCAGGTAAACCAGAGCTGTGGTTGAGTAAGTTTTCAATGCTAATATTGGAGTATGGAAGTTCTGGGAAAAATTGTTGCAGGGTATCGCTAAGTTTAAGCAATCCTTTTTGTTCTAAGATTAGAATAGCGAGGGCGGTAAACTGTTTAGATACCGATGCCAATTCAAATACCGTGGTATCGTTTAGACTTTGTTTACTGCTGTAGTCTTGGAAGCCATTGCATTTTTGGTATATTATTTCGCCCTTATCTAATACGGCTAGACATCCATTAAAAGGTTGATTTGCGCTAAACAAATATTTTTTAAGGATTACAGAATCCATTTGTTCAACAAAGCTTTGGGGTGTATAGGTATGGACGATTTTTTTCTTGTAGGCCAATACGGGGTAGCTTTCTCCAAATCCTTCAAGTTTGGCTTTTTCATTAAATATAAAACTCAAATATACATTGGGTTGATTTATTTTACTCGGCTTTAGTTTGGCCACATACACATATTTATTTTCAGATATAAGGGTATCTATGCTCAAGTTTCCGTACCTGAGGTGGTAATTTTCAAACTCTTTTTTTAGTTTAGATTTTGTTACAAATAATTTGGCAATGCCTATCCAAGGTTGCCGCATGGCAGCATAATCATGCTGATTATACCCCTTAATTACCTGTTGAATAACGGCTATCTTTTGAGCATGAAGGGCATTTTGTGATTGAACAGCAAACGAAAAAAGCAGGGCAAAGAGGCAAGCTAAATAAGGTTTCAACATATTATTTTAATTTTATGTTGGCAAAACTATCTAGGTTCCATCTCTGATAATTGTAAAAATCGAAATGTAGTTGCTTATTCGAAAAATATTGATATAGTGAGAGTCCGATTTCTCCATTAGGCACACAAGAGTAGGTATTTGGAATTTCGCCATTTTCCAATACATAGACTTCTTTAACAAAGTGCTTTGTAATTGGAAAATGGGAAACATTCAATAGTTTATAATTCATTTTTTTGCCTTTTGGCTATGCTGTATTTTGGTTTGCGCTAACAGGCATTACTTTTTTCTTTTTCGTTCTTTGGCTTTTGATTTGGCCTCCGATTTCATTTTGTCTTTTTCAAGTTTATAAATAGCTTGTTGTTCAGAGTCTAGGATTTCAAAAATTTCTGCATCTGCATTTTTCATGGCATTGCGCATTACTTCAGCGCGTTCCATGCGGTTGGCATCTTCGGGTAATTCCATCATTTTAGCCTTGGCTTGGTCTCTGTTTCGCTTCATAATTTCGTCGTATTTGGCAGCCTGCACATCGGTAAGTTTTAGCTTAATTTTTAACGAATCAGATTTTTCTTTCATAGCAGCTTGCATGCCTTTTCCTCTGTTTTCTCTGCCTTGTGCAACACTTTGGTTCAGACCAAAAATTAATAGACATAATACGGCAAATACGGAAGATACAATTGATTTTTTCATGGTAATGGTATTTTAATAGTTTGTGGTATTAAGATGTAAATGTAATGAATTGGTTTAAAATTGCTTATTTTTTTTTGTACAAAAAAAACTACAATGAACTGAATAGGCTGTGGGAAAGGATGTGAATGGGTAGGATTTATGCGTTATTTTTGACATTCATAAAATGAATCAATCAGCCTTGAAGAAGAATAGGATTATATACTTTGTTTGTTTGCTTTTGAGCCTCGTTTGGGTTCAAACAGTTTGTGCGCAAAAGACTGTAAAACCTGAAACGATGGTGTGGAATGGTTCTGCCATGGTGCCTCTTTCTTCCTTGCCTGTAGATACTATTTTGTTTGATTTAAGCTTGGATATCGGAAAGCAAATTGAACCGCTGGATACCATTTTAAAGTATGCCATTGTTTTTTCACCCGAATTAAAATTTGAGGATGCCTCAATTGAAAAAGCGCAGTTTAATACCAAGTATACCCGCTATTTATGGATGAATGGTATAACAGGTTTTGCCAATTATACCTATGGTGATCAAACCAATTTAAATACCATTGCCGATGGCTCCGTGCTCAATAACTCTTTGGGTGTGGGTTATAGGTTTGGTGCCAATGTAACCATTCCTATGACAGAGGTTTTTGGTAGACCCAACCGCATGCGGCAATTAAAAGCGGAAGAGCGAATGGCCAAGTATAAGCGGGCAGATATAGAGATAGATTTAAAGCGCAAAATAATCTCAGATTATTTTAATTTAATTGCTGCGCAAAAAGTAATGAACGTGAGACAACAAGATGTGGAAAGTGCTCGTTTGTCGGTTGAAATTGCCTCGGTTGAGATGCGTAGAGGTAAAATTCATCCTTCAGAACTTTCGCGTTTAAAAAATATTTTAACCATTGCCGAGTCTAACTTAGAAATGGCCAGAAGAGATTTTATGATTTATTATTACCAATTAGAAACAATGGTTGGCGTAAAGCTAAGCATTCTTAAAAGAGGTACAAAAAGGTATTAAATGACGTTAATCGGTTTTTTTAGGATTATATTAAAAAATTTAAAGTGGTTGGTTATCTTTCCGCTGATGCTAGCTGGTATAGTAATATATCTAACGCGCAATATGCCCAAGGAGTTTCAATCTTCTGCAACGGTGTATACGGGTTTAGCAAGTGGTTACAGCATTACCGATGATGGCGATGAAAAGGTTGATTATTTTAAGGTAAACAATGCCTTTGATAATTTAATTACTACCGTAAAAGCCCGCGAAACCATTGAAGAGGTTTGTATAAATTTATTGGCTCAGCATTTATTATTAAAGGAACCTGAACCAAATGTATTGGGAGAAAAACGCTTCGAATCTTTGCATAAACTGCTCAGCGATTCTGAAATTGCCAAGCTAACTGTTCCAGGAGATTTTAAAAGAACAGTGAAACGCTTGTATAGCATTAAAGATTCGAGTAATAGAAATACTGTTCAGTATTTATTATCGGATGCCAGTAGTCCTTACGCCGTTGGTAAAATCTTAGGGAGTTTAACAGTTGCCAGAAAATCTACTTCCGATATGTTGGAGCTAGGTTTTAAGGCAGATGATGCAGGGGTTTGTTGGAATACTTTAAAGTTTTTAATTGATGCTTTTTCTAATCGATATAAAAATATTAAAGGGTCTGAAACCAATAATGTAGTGAAATATTTTGAAGACCAATTAAAATTGGCCTTTGGTAATTTACAGGGTTCAGAAAATAGGTTACGCGATTTTGGAGTAAACAACCGCATCATCAATTATTATGAACAGGCCAAATTTGTAGCCGAATCAAAAGAGGATTTATCTACCGATTTTTATAAAGAGAAAATGAAGTTTGAAGCGGCTTCATCTGCCCTCAGGCGCATTGAAGCTAAAATGTCTAATTACTCAGAATTTGTGGCTGCTAATGATGAGTTAATGACATTAAGACAAGAGTTGTCTAATATCAATTATAAAATTACCAATGCCCAAATTTACAAGTACGATGCCAACAGCATTTCCGACTTACAAACCAAAGCTGAAAAAATAAAATTAGAACTGAACGAACGTGCCCGCGATTATTACGAATTTAATAACTCGGTAGAGTGGTTGCCTCAAAATTCTTTACTCAACGAATGGTTGTCGAAGGTGGTAGAAATGGAAGAATCGAAGGGGAGGTTAATGGTGTACGACCAACGTTTAAAACAATATGATGGCATTTACAAAGAATTTGCGCCTTTGGGTTCAACCATAAACCGCTTAGAGCGCGAGGTGGGTGTGCAAGAAAAACAATATTTATCTGTTTTGCACGGCTTGAACCTAGCGCGTTTACGTCAGCAAAGTTTGGAGATGAGCAATCAGTTAAAGACGGTAGATAATCCTTTTTTTCCTTTGCAGCCTTTGCCTTCCAAAAGGGGTTTGCTTATAATGGTTTCTTTCTTGGCAGGCTTTGTTTTATTGTTGTCTTATTTGGTTGGTTCAGCCTTATTAGATAAAGCCATTAATACGCCCGAAAATGTAGAGAAAATAATAGGATTACCGCTTTTAAGTGCGCTTCCTAATTTAAATGAAAAATCGGCTAAGGGTGTGGGTTTAAAAGAAATGTATACCAGCTTGATGCAGCAAATTACCAACTCACTTTTTATTGCTTTAAAGCAAATTGACCCGGCTGCTAAGAGTTATTTAATTATTGTATTTAGCACAAAAAGTCATGAAGGAAAATCTTTTGTGGCCGAAAGTATTGTAAATAAACTGAGCAGAATTAGAAAGAAAGTTTTGTATTTATATCCTGAAACGAGTGAAGCTCAGGGCGAATATTTAGAGGCCGATAATCCTAAATTAATTCAATATAAATATGCCGTAAATGAGGGCATCATAGATTATCATGGCATCCAAGATTTTATGCGCGACCAAGAAAATGAGGCGCAAGATTTGGGGGAAGTTTCGTATAATGTTTTAGAGATTCCATCTTTAAATAAGTTTCCATTTCCGGTAAATTTAATTGAACAAGCGCAGTATTCTATTTTAACCGTGCATGCGGGTCGTTCTTGGACAAGTGCCGACCAATTTCAGCTTAAAACTTATCTTAAATTGGCTCAAGGAAAAACCAGTGTTATCTTAAATAGAGTGCATCCAGATTTGTTAGAATCTATATATGGCGAAATTCCAAAACGTAGGTCGGCCATACGCAGAAAATTGAAGAGCTTACTGGGTGGAGAACAGTATTAACTTTTGCTAATTAAATGGCTTTGTCTTCATTCCATACTAATAAGGTTTATCGTGAAATTTTAGCATTTATTGGCTTTTTACTTATTGCCGCTGTTTTAGGTGTAACCATTGCCAAAGGAAAGGTTGTAACTGCTGGTTTATACATTGCATTGCCTTTTATCATTGGTTTTTTAATTTGGGTTTTTAAAGACCCCAAAGTGGGTTTATTGGCCGTATTTCATTTTTGTTTTTTAGCCAACGGATTAGGCAGGTATGTGCCCGGCGGCATACCTTGGGGTTTGGTTATTGATGCCTTATTGATTTTAACTGTTTTGGCCACCATTTTTAAGGTAAGTAAAGAGGATGCCAAACGCATGAATAATCCTGTTTTCTTTATCATGTTTGTATGGTTTTTATACACGCTTATACAGGTTGTAAATCCGGAAGCTAGGAGCAAGGAGGCTTGGTTTTATGCCGTTCGTGGGGTATCGCTTTACCTTATTCAAATGATTCCGCTGATTCTTATTTTAATGAATAAGAAAGAGGATATGGAAAAGGTATTGAAAATTTGGTTTATCTGGAGTTTGATTTCTACCTTTTATGGATTTAAAATGAACATCTTTGGGGTTACCTCGGGCGAACGTCAGTGGTTAGATGAAGGCGGAAAAATTACCCACGAGATTCATGGTCGTTTGCGTATATTCTCGTTTTATAGCGATGCCGGACAATTTGGTGCTGCCATGGCACATACCACTTTGGCTGCTTTATTATTGGCTATTGGACCTTATCCTAAAAGGGAAAAATACTTTTATTGGTTTGTAACGGCTTGTTGCTTTTGGGGCTATGCTTTATCGGGTAGTCGTGGACCTTTATTTGTTATTGCGGGAGGTGCTTTTATGTACCTTTTGTTGGTGGGTAATTTTCGGATTTTGATGGTGGGTGCCATCATTGGTGGCCTTTTATTTTCTTTGCTTAAATTTACTAATGTAGGTAGTAGTAATTACCAAATTCAACGCATGCGAACGGGCTTAGACCCCAATGATGCTTCTTTGCAAGTGCGTATAGATAACCAAAAGAAATTAGCGGTTTATTTGGCAACGCGTCCGCTGGGTGGTGGCATTGGTTCAGGCGGAAGTTGGGGCGCAAGGTTTAGTCCGGGGAGCTTTTTATCTGAAGTGGCCCTCGATAGTTGGTATGTGAAAATTTGGGTTGAAACGGGCATTGTTGGTTTGGTATTACATATTGCTACTTTACTAATTATTTTGGGTATAGGAATGTTGAAGGTTTTTAAGTTGCGCGACCCCGATTTAAAACAAAAAATGATGGCTTTAACTGCGGGGTATTTTGGAATTGTGGTTGCGAGTTATGGAAATCAAATTTTGGGACAAATGCCCACCGGTACCGTTATTTATTTTAGCATGGTGTATATGTTTTTATGCAGCGATTGGGATGAAGAAATTTTTCAAAAACAGGCTAAGATTGCTGAACAGCAAGCTGCTAAGGAGCCAACGCGCGTGCATGTAAAGATTAGTTAATACCATCTTTGCATTTTTTTCTTTGATTAACAGGCTTAACTTAATAATTTGCCCATCCAATGAAAGTAGAATTTTTAGGAACTGGAACGTCTCAAGGTGTGCCTATCATAGCATGCAAGTGTGTGGTATGTAGTTCTACCAATCCTAAAGATACGCGCTTGCGTTCTAGTATTTTGGTTAGTCATAACAACCAACATTTGGTAGTAGATTGTGGGCCAGATTTTAGGGCTCAAATGCTGCGTTGCGGATTAGAATCTTTGGATGCCATTGTGTTTACGCATGCTCACAGAGACCATATGGCAGGGTTGGATGATATCAGAGGTTTTAATTTTGCGATGAAAAGACCCATTGATATCTATTGCGAAAATAGGGTAGAGCAAGCCATACGCCGGGAGTTTTTTTATGCTTTTGAAGAGCCTAAATATCCGGGTGTGCCAGAAATGAATATGCATGCTATCGGTTTAGAGCCTTTTAACCTCATTGGGATGTCTATCATTCCCATTCAGGTTTTTCATCATAAATTGCCCGTATTGGGTTTTAGGTTTCAAGATTTTGTGTACATTACAGATGCCAACCGAATTGAGGAATCGGAGATTGAAAAAATGAAAGGTTGTAAAGTACTTGTATTAAACGCCCTTCGCAGAGAGCCTCATATTTCTCATTTTACATTGGAGGAGGCCGTAAATTTGGTTCACCTCATTCAGCCCGAAGCGGCTTATTTTACGCATATTAGTCACCAATTGGGCTTGCATGAAGATTTAGAAATTGAGTTGCCCAACCATATTCATTTGGCTTACGATGGTTTAAGCTTACAGTTTTAATGCGCTCACTTCACCAACACCAGGCTTTATTTCCTTTATTGGCCAACAATTTACATGAACTTTTACAAGATTATGTATTGCAAGATGCCTTTAGAAATTACCAGCAAAATGAACTTACGTTGGTGTTTTTTAAGGGAAAAGAAAATCTGAGTATTCAGGTAAATACGGCTTGCAAAACGGGATTATTTTTATTTTTCGAACATGCCATTTCTCGCGATACTGGCGTGTTTCCGCTTTTTAAAGAGCTCATTGGTTGCGAGGTAAGCGCAGTACTAGCCCATGCCAATAATCGTTCGTTTCAAATAAATTTTGGTTTGAACCAACACCTCGTTTTTAAAATGTATGGTCCGCTTGCCAATGTGCTTTTTTTTATGGGGGCTGAACCTAAACAGTTGTTTCGCGCGCAAATTGAAAACGATTATCAATTGCGCTTAGATGGGTTCAGCCAAACAGAAGAAAGTGCAGAGGTGCCTGTTTTTAAGGGAGAATTTTTTGTTTGGGAGTGGCCTGAACCGAAGCAAACTTTTATATTTAATTTTGGTGAACAGGGTGGTGCTTGTTTGTTGCAAACAGATTCTGTGTTTGAGGCTTTAAATTATTTTTCTAAGCGATATTTGCAATCGTACTTGTTTGCCCAAGCGCAGCAAAAATTATTGGCTCAATACAAGCAAAAGCTTAAACGTGAGAAGGCGCTGATAGCAGGTGCTGAGCAGTTTTTACTTAATGCCGCAAGTGCCATTCCCTTTGATGAAATAGGGCATATTTTAATGGCCAATTTGCATCAAATTCCGAGTGGTGCCACGGAGGTTGTTTTGTTCGATTTTTACCGCAATTCGATGTTGCCAATTGCGCTTAAAAAGCATTTATCGGCAGCAGATAATGCGGCGTATTATTACCAAAAATTTAAAAATAGAAAAACAGAAATTGCCCTCAAAGAGAAGCAGGCTGTGGATGCAAGAGCAAGGTTGTTGGGAGTGCAGGAGGTATTAGCAAAAATTGAGCAAGCAAACTATTTAAAGGATTTAAAGCCTTGGATAAAGGAAGAAAAACAGCGGGAGCAAACGCCTCTCAAGGAAAAGTTTAGGCGTTTTGAATGGGATGGCTACCAAATATATGTGGGTAAAAACGCCCGCAACAACGATGAGTTAACATTAAAATTTGCCCATAAAGATGATTTGTGGTTGCATGCAAAAGGCGTGAGTGGGAGTCATGTAGTAATTAAACACAAAGCCAATCTTAGTTTCCCAGAGCCACTGATTCAATATGCGGCATCCTTGGCGGCGTATTATTCTTCGGCAGCGGGCAGCGAGTGGGTTCCGGTGCTATACACGCCCAAAAAATACGTAAGAAAGCCAAAAGGCGCACACGCAGGACAAGTTTCGGTAGAGCGGGAAGAAGTTGTTTTGGTTCAACCCAAACTTTAACCTTGCCACGAATTTTTTGCCACGGATGCACGAATAGTATTGCCACGAATGCACGAATAGTATTGCCACGAATGCACGAATTTTTTTTGCCTGCGGATGCACGAATTTTTTTTGCCTGCGGCGGGTGGGTTTATTGCCACGGATTTTTGGCTAGAGGCTAGAAGCCAGAAGCCAGACGCCTTTTATGGGTTTATCTAAGTATCCTAGCTAATTATGGTAAAAAATGGTTATTGGCTAAAAGATTACATGTTTGATAATTGCCATCGGTTTTCTGAAATAAATGGGCTTATTATTTTTAATTTCTTTAATTTATTTTTTTTTCTATTTTTACAACTTACCTAATTGAAAGATAATGCAAGCTACCCAATATTTAAATCCTATGCAATGTTGTGTAAACATTAAGGTTTGTTATGAAGCAATAGGATAATTAGCACCAAGATAATTTAATTAAGAAAAGAAAATTTCATGCAAGGAAAACAACTGAGAAAACTGGAAGCCGAATTGTGGAGAGCAGCAGATCAACTTAGGGCAAATAGCAAACTTACGGCTTCAGAATACTCCATGCCTGTTTTAGGGCTTATATTTTTGAGACATGCCTTTAACCGATTTCAAAAAGTAAAAATTGAGGTTGAAAAAGACTTACCGGTTCATCCTCAAAGAGGCAGGAGGGCGGTATCCAAAAAAGATTTTGAAGAACGCAATGCCATGTTCCTTCCCGAAAAATCTCAGTTTGATTATTTGGTTTCATTGCCTGAAAGTGCCGAAATAGGCGAGGCCATTGACAATGCAATGAGATTGATTGAGGAAGAATACGACAACCTCAAAGGTGTTTTACCTAAGAACTTTTCTATTTTTAGTAAGGACTTATTAAGAGAACTACTGCGCATTTTTAATAAAGAAGTTTTGCAAAAAGCTGAAGGCGATTTGTTTGGTAAGATTTACGAGTACTTTCTTAACAAATTTGCCATGACAGGCGCACAAGAAGGGGGAGAGTTTTTTACGCCAATGAGTTTGGTTCAGACCATAGTAAATATAATTGAACCTAGCCATGGCATTGTGTTTGACCCTGCTTGTGGTTCTGCGGGTATGTTTGTGCAAACCGGATATTTTATAGAAAGTGAGGGTTTAAAGCCTGCCGAGAAGGTTACATTTTTTGGTCAGGAAAAGGCCGAACTCAATACCAAGTTAGCTAAGATGAACCTTACCGTACACGGGCTGGAAGGGAAAATATTTGAGGGCAATACTTTTTATGAAGACAAACATAATTTGGTGGGTGGTGCAGATTTTGTAATGGCCAATCCTCCGTTTAATGTGGATGGTGTGGACAAAGCCAAGGATGCCGTTAAGAAGGACCCACGTTTAATCTTGGATGGCAAAGTAAATCTTCCTAAAAACGACAATGCCAATTATTTGTGGATTCAGTATTTCTACAATTACCTGAAAGCTCCTTCGGCTGAGTTAGGGACAGGCGGCCGAGCAGGTTTTGTAATGGCATCTTCTGCCAGTGATGCCGGGCACAGTGAGAAAGAGATTCGCGAAAAGTTGGTTAAAACAGGTGCGGTAGATGTGATGATGGCTGTAGGAAATAACTTTTTCTATACCCGTTCTTTGCCTTGTACCCTTTGGTTTTTTGATAGAGCTAAAGAACTAGATGAAGCGAAGAAAGATAAAGTGTTGATGCTGGATGCAAGGAAGATTTACCGCAAAGTAACAAGTAAAGTAAACGACTTTAGTCCCGAGCAATTGCAAAACCTTATTTGCATAGTAAACTTGTATAGAGGCACGGATTCGGCAGGCTCACCGCATGCCTCCAAAAAGTTTGATAGTACAATAAAAGAATATTTGCAAACATCTGCCAACTTAGCCAAAGAAACGGCACAGGTGCTGCATGAGCTTCAGCTTCAGTTTAACAAAACCCATCAAGTTATAGTTGATTTTGCTGTGAAATTATCTGAACAAGATAAAGCCACACAAGGTTTTGCCGAAAGCCTCGTTTTTGAGGAAATGGATGAGCTTTTTCAACAACAAAAAAAACTGATAGCTCTGGCAAAAAAAGCCACTGCAACAGAAAATACACTAGAACCCATTGCTCAAGGCTGTAAAAACTTGCGCAAGCAACAAGACAAACTCATTAAGCAATTGTTAGATGCCATAAGCACGGCCACCAAAGAATATCAACTGAGCAAAAACAAAGATTGGAAAGAACTGAATGTACAGGTGCAATTCATTGCGCCTTTGAAAGCCTTGCAACAACAACTCAGCGGTAACCCCGATGAGGAGGAACCCGGACTGTTGCACGAAACCGAATATTTCTACAAACAAGCCCATTGGCTCACCAGCCGTTTTCCTAATGGTGTTTATA
>JAUYMZ010000440.1 GCA_030699355.1 Bacteroidota bacterium
CAATCTAAGTAGTTGTGTAGTTTGAAGTATATTTCGGGTGTTTCACAATATGCTCTGAATGAAATTTTGCCATTTTCAATAGAGTAATTAGCTCCATTATTTTTTAACGCCCATTGCAGAAAGCTAAATTCGGATTGAAAAAGTCTTGATGTTCTTAGTTCTATCGGGGCTCTGTCAAAGCTAAAATGAATAATATCTCCCAATCGCAGTAACATTGCAACCAATTGTAAATTGGCGGACTCGCTACCATAATATTGAGCTGATGTATTGAAATTTTCTAAATAGCTAATATCTTCACCGTGTGACCTACAAACTAAAGCTAAATCTTTTGCTAACCTTTTACCCCAAGCAGGTTGCTCAAAAGAGTTTCCAAATATTGATTCTAAATTGTTTACGTAAGATTCAATTCTTATATGGTGAGTCGCACGAATATAGTCTGTTCGGATAAAATTATTTAAATTTTTAAAATCTTCTTTACTACAAACCTTGCGAAGTTGCTCTGCGAAACCATTTCTGTAGTTTTGATACTCGACTAGCATTGAAGCAAGATAGTCCATCAATTCGTCTTCGCTGTCTGGCGAAAACAACCATTTTCTTACATCACTGTCAAATGTTCCGTAGAAAGTACTTTTGTTTTCCTTGACAATATTTTTTGCATGAGTAATTTTAAAAGGTTCTTTCAAATCGTAGCATATTGATTTATAATTAACTTTGAATTTGTCTGTTCCTTCTGTAAACTTCAGCACATTAAGCTCCCAGTCTGACGGTGCCATAGCACAGTCATGAAAAAAAGAAGAAAGTTGAAGCAAAAAAAGTTCGTAAATGGAAAGTTTTTGGACATTGTCTGCTACAAGCTTTTCAATGTTGAATACTACTTTTTCGCTATGCCTTTCATCATGAATATCAAATTCAGGTAAAACGTTAGTAATACGCTTTAAATGATTGCGTGCTTTTTTCTCGAGGTCGTCCGCAAGATTATATAGTTTCAATTCGATTTTAATTGAATCACTCGGACTTTTACTTCTTTTTTCTAATTCGCCTATTATAGTCATGTGTTTGTCTTATGTGCTGGATGTCCTTCAAAATCGCTGCTAATGGTTGCGGGCTTGGAAGGTGGCGATTTTTACCACAAATTTTGATGCGGAGAACCAAACTTTGATTAACCATAAATGTGTCTGCGGAGCTCTGAACCGCCACTTTTGCCAAACCCGGGTTACAAGCTGCAACAATCGCATAAGTTGATCGTCACCTTGATTAAAAGGTTTTTACTTAGGAACATTCACAATATTATTTCCAGCAATTGACATACTAAGTCTTACTTGCCAGTGTGAACCCAAGTCAGCGATTATTACTCCACCGACACTCATTGAGGCACCCGCCCCAATATTCATTGATGCACCATTAGGGTCGCCTAAAGTAACACCAGTCGTGCCACCACTAATTTGAACTTGAATTTGATCTCCTACTTTCATGATTTTATTTATTATGGTTTGTGAATTTTCTAATTTCATCTAATTCGAAGGCATAGCCTATCCCAACATTAGCTGTCCTGCTTATTTCCGCACTTAAATGGTCAAATTGCGTTTGAATAATCTTAAAAGATTGTAATGTGTCAATTCCTGCAATCTGAATGCTTGCATGTTTTGAGGCAACTTCCAAAGCTTCAATATTTTTTTTAAAACTATCATTTAATTCTTCGAAACGTTTTGTAAAGCCAGTTTTCTTTAACGTAATTATACCAATTACTTTTCCAGTCTCACAATCTAGGAGAGGTCCACCTGAATTGCCATTATTCACACTTGCGTCTATTTGCAAATATTTTACACTTGTACTTGTCAAAGTGAATTTTGAAGACACAATAGCTGAATGAATTGAAAGATTTTTTGATGATAATGGATAACCTAGAAAAAAACAGGGCTGTCCTATGTTTATTTGAAGGTCAGTGTCTGCCAATACTAAAGAAGGAATGAAGTTATAATCATTATCACTAGCATTAAGTATAGCAAAGTCCCAGCTTGTTGGTGGCATAGCGTCAAGAAGAAGATCTTCAAATTGTTCTTTTTTGTATGTTTTAGTTAAAGTAGGAGTCACGCAATCCTTGTCTACAAAATTGATTTGAATTTCGTCAGCGTCTGAAGAATTATAGACATGACTATTGGTTATTATCTTACCATCGATTTTAAAGCCAGTTCCTCCACCGATGGTCTTTCCGGCTTTTAAGTGTCTGATTTTGCAGATTGATTGATAATTATATTTCCAAAATTGTCGTAAGTCCATATTGTTTAACAGTCTTTTAGTTGTTGCTTGTTACTCATTTACACCACATAAAACATGCAGCAAGCAAATCAATCTAGCTCGCTTGCTGCATGTTTTATGCGGTATATTTTTTTGAAAATTTTTTGCAGGGAAAATAATCATAAGCTTTTTTTGGTTCAGCCAAAATAGGCCATCATTTTTAAAATGCCAAATAAAAATGGTGTGGACTTTTAAAGTTTAAATTGAGTGCTAGGTAATACAAGGGTTTGCTAGCTAAGGCTATATCTTGTATTTACCTGTAAAATGGATTGCCTTGATATAAAATAGCTGTTCCATTGGGTGCTCTAGGAGACAAACTATTTTAACTGAAAAATAATTATATTCACCACAAAATAAAATTGTCCGAACAATAGTGGACAAACCAATTTTCCAAAAACTGTTACCATGACAATTAACGAAATAAATTCCAACTATTTTATTGCTGATGGGCAATTAATTTCTATTAAAATTGATTACAACTCAGATATTAATAGTTTAACCTCTGCAACTGTTGTTATAAAGATTAGAAAGAAAATTGGCACAAAAAAGACGATGGAGGCTATACTTCAATTATTTTTTACTGAATTAATATTAATTGATATTATTGAAAGTTTTGATTCCACATTCTATTCGGATATTAAATTGTTATTGCTAGATAATGGTGAATATTATTTATCACTTGACCCATTCGATAATTCAGAAATTCCAAATAATAACGATAACTTTAAAATTAAAGCAAGGACACTTAATATTACAGAATTGGAAAAAGAAAACATTAGCAATAATTAAACAAATATGGCAATTTTATAAATAGGGAATTTACCAATAACAACGCTGAAAACGCTTTTTCAACCCAATTACACCATGTCTACAAACTACTTTAAAGCTCAAAATTTTTACCAATTGATGGTCCTGGAAGCGGGCGAATACGAGAATTGCCAGTTTAGCTATTGTCGGTTAGAAGGGCAAAACTTATCTGAATTTTCGTTTGTAGATTGTAGCTTTACCGACTGCAACCTAAGCTTGGTTAAATTGAATAAAACAAGTTTTGAAAACGTGCAATTTATAGCTTGTAAAATGTTGGGCACCCGCTTTGATACCTGCAAATCTTTTGGTCTGTCGTTTTCTTTTAAGCATTGTATGGTAAACCATGCCTCTTTTTATAAAATGAAACTAAAGAACACCCATTTTATGCATACCCAATTGCAAGAAGTTGATTTTGTAGAAGCAGACCTAAGTGGCGCCGTGTTTGATAATTGCAACCTAGAACGCGCTGCCTTTGAAAGAAGTAATTTAGAAAAAGCCGATTTTAGAACAGCGTATCATTATAGCATAGACCCCGACCTAAATAAACTCAAAAAAACAAAATTCTCTACTTTGGGTTTAAGTGGCTTATTAGATAAATACGATATAGAGATAAGCTAAGCTTCAGAAAAAAATTTAAATTAACAAATCAGCATCAATCTCCAAACACCCTCTTCTTCTGGCGCTCTGTGTATACAAGGTAAGTATGCCGCATTAGGCGAAGCTACCGCTAAGCTCCACATGTTTGCCAAGCCTAAACTTACAGGCTTTGCTCCCTGCTTAACTTGGTAATGCAAATTAAAAAAGTGCTCAACTAAAAACGCCTCAAAGCCTTCTGCTGGTCCATTGTATAATTTAAAAAGGGCTTCTCTAATTTCTGGTATAAGCACTTTTTGTTGGGCATCTTCCTGTGCCAATATCTCGCTGGGTTTACCGTAATAAGTACACAAAATGGTGGGCAAGGCCAAGGGAGAATAGTCTACATGAAACGAATATACATCGGTAGGAAAAAACGGAAAACTATCGTCCCTATCGTAACACTGTATTAAATTAAGCGTGGGCATAGCGCCATAATCTTGCAAGAGTTGTAGGTCGTTTAGCAATATTTGCCGGGCAATTTTTCCCTCCTCACTTAAGGCCAAAGCTAGAAGTTCTTCCTTTTCTAGCACCTGCAAATTTTCTGTTGGCCTAAGCTTACGTACAATTTCTGCAAAATCTCCCGCCAGCTCTCTTGTCCAGCAATGGGCATTCATTTGTCCGGCAAAAGGCTTTGCAATCAATTCCTCAAAACTGCTAACATAGCTAATAAAACGATCCACTCCAGGCATATTTGTTTTATAAAATAATGAAACTAAGGGTTTCTTTTAAGTATCATTAAGCGGTCAATATTAGCACAATATTTCAATTTGGTCTGAACCAATTTTGAACAAAGCATAGGTTCAGACCAAAATTTTTGAGCAGCTTTTATAAACCGAGTTGGGAGTTTCATGTACCAAAAAGGGTATTTCATAAAACAGCTAAAAAACAAAAAGGAAACAGCTTTAATCTTGTGGCATGAAAAAATTAAAAACACTATTACTGCTAAGCTTTGCATGTATTACCTTACAAGGTTTGGCTCAAAAAAACCAAGAGAAAAAAGACTCTTGCAACATTAATAAATTCACTATTGATGGTGATAATATTACCGTGAACGATAGCAAATCGGCTTTAGGCTTGTTTGTTTCCTTAAACTTAAGCGAGAAAAAGGGTTTAGCAAGCAAAGTAAATATGCTTGTAGAAATTGAAAATTGTAAAGGAGAAAAACAATTTGTAAAGGTAGAACTGAAATTTAACGAAAAAACAGGCACATGGGATGGCAAACAAGTTATACCCCAAAACCCAGATTGCCCATGGAAAATTAACTCTTACAAGTATTTAATTTACAATGCTTGCGAGGATGAATATGAAACGGATGCAGTTGAATTAGATATTATAAAATCTAATGGCACACTTCCTGCAAGAGACAGAATTATTGCCAGAAGGAGAAGAGGTCAATAATTAAAAATATAAAATATTTAAAAGGCAAACCTGCTTGGATGATTCCAAGCAGGTTTGCCTTTTATTTTCCGGTACTACCGTAACCGCCTAATCCCCTATCTGTAGCCGAAAGTTGACTTGTTTCATGCCATTCAATTTGGGTATAAGCCGCCACAATCATTTGGGCAATGCGCTCGCCACTTTGTATGGTAAAGGGTTCTGAACCTAAATTTATAAGCAATACTTTAATTTCTCCGCGGTAATCGGCATCTATGGTTCCCGGACTGTTTAAAACAGTTATACCGTGTTTAAGTGCTAGTCCGCTGCGTGGTCTAATTTGCGCCTCATAACCCTCCGGAATTTCAATAAACAAACCCGTAGCAATCAGCGCTCTTTCCATGGGTTTAAGGCAAATAGGTTCAGCCAAAAAAGCACACAAATCTAAGCCCGCAGCATGGGCTGTTTGGTAAGCTGGCAATGGATTATTAGATTGGTTTATTACAGAAACTTGCATCATATTTTAAACAATTGAGCACCCGTTTTTCTTTCTTTATAGTAGGCCAAATAAACAAAAACTAACAGGGCAAATACACGAATAATATTACCTACAAAAGTGTTTGGGTCGAACCAAAACATGGAGCCTTGAACCAAGGCAAATAAGGCAAGGGCAGTGCTTACATACAAAAATGCGCGTGGCAAATTGTAGGGAATGGGATAGTATTTTTGACCCCAAACATAGCCCAAAACCATCATTACAAAATAGCATATAAAGGTTGTCCAGGCGCAGGCCAAGTAGCCAAATTTGGGAATAAAAACAATGTTGAGGACAATGGTAATTACCGCACCTATCAGCGAAATTTGTGCTCCTTTTTTGGTATTGTCAGAAAGTTTATACCAAATAGAAACATTATAATAAATACCCAGAAAGATATTGGCAAATAACAGCA
The DNA here is from genome assembly GCA_030699355.1 of Bacteroidota bacterium. Taxonomy (GTDB): domain Bacteria; phylum Bacteroidota; class Bacteroidia; order UKL13-3; family UKL13-3; genus B1. The sequence continues at coordinate 6,063 of JAUYMZ010000440.1, forward strand.
CCGGCACCACATTTAAACCCGCGTGAAAATGCGCGCCAATAAAGATTTTAAAGTAGTGCAAAAAGAACATTACCAATAAGAAAACAAAGAGGCAAATCCAAATAAAATAATTCATAACCGTAGCGTATAAATCGCGCTTTTCGGTGGTTTTGGCATGGGCAAAAAAGAACGGCTCTGCAGCAAATTTAAAGGCCTGAATAAACAAGGTAATGATGATTGAAAATTTATAATTGGCACTGTAAATTCCGTTTAAAGCCTGCCCTTCCGCTACATTAGGTGTAAGCACACGAATGAGCAATCTATCGAGGGTTTCGTTTACCATTCCGGCTAAACCTACCCATATCATAGGTATGGCATAAGTAATCATTAAACGCCATTGTGCATAGTTAAAATTTAGTCCAACACTAATAATTTCTTTGCTTAATAAAAGTAAAGTAACAAAGCTTGCCACCACATTAGAAATAAAAATATATTCTATGCCTAAACCAGGCTTATAAAAAGGCAAAATACTGCCAAATTTAGCTTGCCAGTAAGGGCCCAAAACAATAAAATATAAGTTTAATAAAATTAAGGTAAAGATGTTGATGTTTTTAATGATGGCAAAGCGCAGGGCTTTATTTTGAAACCGAAGCATGGCAAACGGAATGGCAGATAAACTATCAAAAAACAAGATGGCTACACAGTAAAATACAAATTCTGGGTTTAATCCATAACCCATAAGCTGAGCCAAATTTTGGCCAAATAATAGCATGCTTAAGGCAAAGGCACCTGCCACACCCATAATGGAAATAAAGGCGTTGGCAAAAACCTGTTTAGAATTTTCCTTTTCGGCAAACCTAAAAAAAGCCGTTTCCATGCCGTGGGTAAGTAGGATGTTAAAAAAGGCCATGTAAGCGTAAAACTCACTGTTGATTCCGTATTCTACATCGGTAAAAACCCGCGTATATAAAGGCACCAATAGGTAGTTGATAAACCTGCCAAATATGGTGCTAAAACCGTAAACTGCGGTTTGACCAGCTAATTTTTTTACTGTGCTCAAGGGTTACAATATTACTCAAATATATTTTTTGACGGAGCTAAATTAAGTTTCTAACTAAAAATAAGAAACAAAAACTTATTTTCGTTACTTTCTACGATTATGTGGTTTATGAAGAAACATTTTTTTGCACCTTTTATTTTAGCACTGGCATTTTTGTTTGGTTCGAACCAAAGCTTTTGCCAAATGGCCGACGAAGAGTTAGCTGCGCAATTTTATGGCAATAAAGAGTATGCGAAAGCAGCAGATATGTACGAAAAGCTCTTGAACAAAAATCAGAAGTCGGTTTACTTTTACGATAATTTACTCAATTGCTACCTCCAATTAAAAGAATTTAACCAAGCAGAGAAACTTTGTAAAAAACAAAGCAGAAGGTTTGAAAACCAAGCCCTTTACCAAGTAGATATTGCTTATTTGTATCGTTTACAAAGCGAAGACCAAAAGGCAATAACACAGATAAACAGCCTTATTCAAAAACTAAAGCCATTTGAACCTGCAATCTTTGAATTGGCTAAAGCACTCGAAAAACGCAACGAAAAAGCGTTTGCGGTTCAAACCTATTTAAAGGGAAGAAACCTGCTTCGCAACGAAATCATTTTTGCCAACGAACTGGGAGGTTTATACTTGGATGTGGGCGACAAAAAAATGATGATGGAAGAGTTTTTAAATGTACTGGTATTAGACGAATCTAACATCAATGAGGTGCAAGGCTTGCTTCAAAACAGTTTAGAGAGTAGCGAAGATTTTGACCAATTAAAACAATTGCTTTTAAAGAAGAATAAGCAATATCCGGAAAGAAGCGTTTTTAATGAAATGTTGGTTTGGATGCATGTGCAAAAAAACGAATATGGAATGGCGCTAATTTATACCAAATCTATTGATAAAAAATACAAAGAAGAAGGCAGACGCGTTATTGAACTTGGCTTTTTGGCTATGGCAAACGAGCAATATGAAGCTGCCATCCAAATTTTTAAAACCGTAAGTGCCATGGGTTCAGAAAAACCCTTTTACGCTTATGCAAAAAGCTCTGAAATAGAAGCAAGAGGCAAAAAAATATTAGCCGGAAATTATACCCAAGAAGAACTTCAGATTTTGGCAAATGAATACAATCTTGTATTAAAAGAACTGGGTAGAAATGCCAATACTGCCAGTACAATTAGGAGTTTGGCCAACTTAGAAGCTTATTATTTAAACAACTACCAAACAGCCATACAATTGTATGAGGAAATCATAAATATGCCCCGAATAGACCGCGTTTTGCAAGCCAATAGCAAATTAGAACTAGCAGATTTTTATGTAATGAAAGGAGAAGTTTGGGAAGCACTTTTATTGTACGGACAAGTTGATAAAGATTTTTTACAAGAACCATTGGGTCAGGAAGCCAAATTAAGGAATGCCAAATTAAGTTATTACCTGGGAGAATTTGAATGGGCAAAAGCGCAATTAGATGTGCTTAAAACGGCCACCACACAGCTCATTTCCAACAATGCCTTAGAACTTTCATTGGTAATACAAGACAATACTTTAGATAGTAATTTAGAGCCCCTACAACTTTTTGCCCAAGCAGATTTATACTATGTTCAAAAGAACTTTACTCGGGCATTAAAATTATTGGATAGCCTAAATATATTGTATCCTCAGCATGTTTTGGCAGATGATATTTTGTTTAAAAAAGCACAGATTTATGCGCGTACCAAACAATATGAAAAAGCTGCCACCTATTTTGAAAAAGTGTATAAAGAGTTTGGTTCAGACATAATGGGCGATAATGCTTTGTACGAATTAGCTAAACTCTACCAAAAACAGCTCAATAACCCAAAAGAAGCCCTCAAATATTATGAGGCATTTATAGACAATTATCCGGGTAGTTTTTTCTTAACCGATTGCAGAAAACAATTTAGGTTATTGCGCGGAGACCAAATAAATTAAAACACCATGATTATTTATAACGTTACCATCAATGTAGAGGATAGCATTCACCAAGAATGGTTGGCTTGGATGCAAGAAAAACACTTGGCAGAAGTAATGGCCACAGGCATGTTTAGCAGCTATAAAATGTTGAAACTATTAAGCAGGCAAGAAGACGAAACAGGCACCACTTATGCCATACAATACAGCAGTAAAAGCATGGCAGATTATGAACGCTATCAAGCAGAATTTGCTCCCGCTTTGCAAGCTGATGGAATGGCAAAATTTGGAGGTAAATTTATTGCTTTTAGAACACTGCTAGAAGAAGTAGAAATATAACTAAATTTCCTTGCGTAAACGTGCTACAGGAATATTCATTTGCTCGCGGTATTTGGCTACGGTTCTACGGGCAATATTGTAACCCTTTTCTTTTAAAATTTCCATTAAGCGCTCATCGGGTAGTGGTTTAGATTTTTCTTCGCCTTCGATGGCTTCTTTCAAAATTTTCTTTACTTCCCTGCTGCTTACTTCTTCCCCATCATCTGTTTGAATGCCCTCGCTAAAAAAGTACTTGAGGGCAAATGTACCCCATTCTGTTTGCACGTATTTGCTATTGGCAACCCTACTAATGGTAGAAATATCGAGTTGGGTAATTTCTGCAATATCTTTCAAAATCATAGGTCGTAAAAACGACTCATCGCCTTCTACAAAAAATCTATATTGAAATTGCAAAATGGCGTTCATGGTATTTAAAAGCGTATTGTGTCTTTGCTTAATGCTTTCTATAAACCAACGGGCGCCGTCTAACTTTTGTTTAATAAATTGAACCGTTTCCTTTTGTTCACGGGTGGGAGCTTTGGCTCCATCATATCCCTTGAGGGTTTCTAAATAACCTTTGCTGATGCGCAAATCTGGAGCATTGCGCGAGTTAAGGTGAACCACCAAACGACCCAGTTCTTCTATTAAAATAAAATCTGGTGTAATATATTGCGTAGCAGAATTGTCTATAGATTCGCCCGGTTTGGGGTTTAATTTTGTGATTACATGAATAACCGCTTTTAACTCTTGTTCATCAATTTTAAGCGAACGCGTTAATTTATCGTAATGCTTTTTTGTAAAATCATCAAAATAGTCGGATAAAATTTGGATGGCCAATTGCACATTTTTATTGCCTTGATCCTTTCTTTTTAACTGTAACAATAGGCATTCTTGCAAAGTGGTAGCACCAATACCCACAGGCTCTAATGTTTGAACCTTATGTAAAACCTTTTTTAATTCTTCTAATGGGGCATCTACATTCATAGAAAACGCCAAATCATTGGCAATAGCCTCCAATGGGCGGCGTAAATAGCCATCATCGTCAATAGAGCCAATAATTTGATTGCCTATAGTCAATTCACGGTCGTTATCTGCAATGGCTGTAAACTGCTCCATAAGCTCCTCGTGAAAGGAGTGCGATTCTGCTAAGGGTCTTTCTTTTTTTTCTTCATCGCCTTCATCACTCAAATGAAAACCCTCGGGATCATATTCATCGTTCACATAATCTTTCACGTCGAATGATTCTTCGGCTAAAAAATCATCTACGGTAAGGTCTTTTTGCTCTTCTTCGGGCGTGGCCAATTCGCTTTCCGAGATGGGGGCAGTTTCATCGGGTGCAGCATCGGCATCAGAAGCATTTAAAAGGGCTGGGTTTTCAATAAGCTCTTGATCTATTCGCTGAAGGATATCAACAGAATTGAGCTGCAACAATTTAATAAATTGAATCTGCTGCGGAGAAAGCTTTTGTAACTGACTTTGTTGTAATCCTTGTTTTAACATGACTAGATGCGAAAATAACAAAAAAATGCTAGCAAGGAAAAGTTTATGATGCTTTGAATAAAATGAATTTTAAATGAGGAACTTAGAAAGGGATTATTCTTCCTCTTCCAGGTGCTTTTTAAAAACAGGCACTACCTCTTCGCCCTCACAATTTATTTTTCCCTCTAATCGCCTAATGCGAACTTTGGCTTCACCTTTTTTATTAAACTCGCCAATTTCGTCGTATATAATTGGAATAACTTCTTCCCCTTTTCTATTTATCATCCCAAATTGGCCGCCAATCATTACTTGGGCTAAATCATTTTTAAACGGACCAATATAATCATATTTAATAGCTACAATAACCTCATCGTTCACATTGATAAAACCATATTTTTTATCAATCATAACTTTTGCTAAGCCTTTCACAAAATCTGAAATGAAATGGTAACGACATTTTATAATTTCTTCGCCTTGGATATTAATAAAACCTACACATTTTCCTTTATACACTTTTGCCATCCCATTTTTGTAAGTATCTATACGATCATAGCCCTTTTCCTTCGCCCCCAAAAGGAGCAAAATACAGAAAAAGAAACATGCCGATTTAAGCTGTGTATACAAAATGTGAATAATTAGTTTAATTTGCTACAACAAAAATAACGCAATTAAAACCATTAAAACAAATTAAAAACACCAAATTCATAAAAAAAAATGTTGATTGTATAAAAAATAAGGCAGTTCAGCATTTTTTTTAGGGGATATTTTTCTATATATTTGATAGCATCATAAACAAAAGTAACACATGTTAAAATTTTACACCTTTCTTTTTTTCGTTCTGAACCTAATCAGCCTCAACGCCCAAAATTTCCGTTCTGATTGTCCGGTTAAAGAGGAGCAATTTACGCGCAAGCAACCCGATGGAAGTTCAATAGACGTAAGGGTTTTTGGCTCAGAGATGGTTCATTATTTTGAAACCCAATCTGGCTATACCTTGGTGGAGAATAAAGAAGGATTTTTGGAATACGCTGTTCAAGATGCGCAAGGAAATTTAGTAGGTTCAGGCCAAATAGCAAAAAATGGGTTTACGCCTCTCAACAAGAATTTAGAAGCTCATTTGAGATATAGTTCTCAACAAATTGCCCTTATTTCGGAGCTGTTTTATAAAGAAAATCAGGTAAACCAGAAAAAAGCTGGTGGCAATCCTTTTCCTTCCAAAGGAAAACGTAAAGTAATTACCCTATTAATAGAATATCCAGATTTACGAGCAAGCATTCCAAAATCCAATTTTGATTCTATGATGGTTAAACCCAATTATAATGGAACAGGCTCTTTTAGGGATTATTATTTGAAAGCATCTTATGGTCAACTCGAATTAAATACCGATGTATTTGGCTGGTACATGGCTAGTAGCTCTTATTTAAATTATGGCAAGGCCAATAGCAATTATATTTCTAATGTAGGCGATTTAGTAAAAAGAGCTATTCTAGCAGCCGATTCGGCAGGTGTAGATTTTTCTCAATACGATAACGATGGCGATGGTTATGCAGATGGAATTATTGTGATGCATGCAGGCATAGGCGCCGAAGAACAAAGTGCCCCTTCTGCTAATAACTATATTTGGAGTCACCGATTTAACCTTTCTAATACGGTAGGTTCTGTTTTTGTAGATGGTGTAGTGGTGGATGCTTATGGCATTTTCCCCGAAAAAAGATACAATGGTGGCGCTAATTCGCAGGTAGGAATTGGGGTTCTCTCCCATGAATTTGGCCACCTCTTAGATTTACCTGATTTATACTCTACCCAAAACAAAGGTTCGGGGGCAGGAAATTTTGCTAATATGGCGGGCGGACCTTGGTTAAACAGCGAAAAAACACCTTGTTTACATGATGCTTGGACAAGAATAGCCATGGGTTGGGTTGAACCAACTGTTATTAATGCAAGTGGAATTTACACCATATCCAAGAGTTTAGCCGATAGCAATTTTACGTTTAAAATAAACACCTCAGTTGCCAACGAATATTTCTTATTAGAAAATAGACAGCGCAAAGGTTTCGACCAATTTATTCCGGCACGTGGCTTAGCTATTTGGCATGTGAATACCAGCAGGGCAAGGCTCTTATCTGTAAGTAGTTCAAATAATGTAAACAATGATACCAGTGCTTACGGAATGGGCCTAGAACAAGCAGATGGCAGAAACGATTTAGAAAAGGATAACAACAGGGGTGATGGTGGCGATTTATACCCAGGCACCAGCAACAACCGCTCGTTTAATGATTTTACCAAACCCTCTGCTGTTTTGCATTATAAAATTGGCGGCGTTAAACAAAAATCGAATATTGTAATTAGCAACATTACCCAAAATGCCGATAGTTCTATTTCGTTTACAGTTGGCAACCAAGCAACAGCTAGTTTCGATGCTTTGCCTCCCACTGGCTGTGCGCCCTTGCAGGTAAACCTAAACAACCTATCGGCCTTTGCACAAAACTATAAGTGGATATTGCCTGATGGGCGCCAAAGTACTTCCAAAAACGAACAACTTCTTTTAAACGAGCCTGGAAATTACTTAGTAAATTTATTGGTTTTAGATTCACTTCAAAATGTATTAGATTCTACCAAACAAACCATTGTAGTAAATGCTTCACCCAAAGCCATTATGCAAGCGGAGCGTTTAGATAGCAATACTTTTAAATTAAAAAATTTATCAGAAGGTGCTTTGTATGGTATGTGGCGTTTTGGTTTGAACCAAACATCAACCTCTCCCGAACTTACTTATAAAATAAGCGGCACCGAAGATATAAGCGTTCGATTAATTTCCTATTCAAGCAATCAGTGCACTGATACTGTTAACGGCGTTTTATCTTATTGGGCGCTTGGTTCAAACCAAAATAGCATGGCTGAACCTATTTTGTTTGCTTTTCCTAATCCGTTTTCGGATGTGGTAACCTTAAACTTTTCTGTAGTAAAACCAGAAAACACTTTTATCCGCATGCGCGATATTCATGGAAGGGTAGTTTTTGAAAAAACTGAGCATTATTTGCAGGCAGGAAAAAGCAATTTAATCATTGAAACAAGGAATCTATCACCCGGAATTTACCTGATAGAGGTGCTCGGTGAAAACTTTAAGAAAACTTTAAGAATTTTACAGGAAGCCAACTAATTAATGCAATATGTTGCAACATTTACTCCATTTACTTTACCCCAATTTGTGTTTAAACTGCAACAAATCTTTGGTTCAAACCGAGCGATATTTATGCTTGGGATGCCAGATAAACCTGCCCGAGACCAATGATCACTTAACAAAAGAGAACAGTGTAGAAAAAACCATGTGGGGCCGAATTCCTTTTCAAAGGGCATTTTCTTTTCTATATTTTAACCAAAGAGGCGTAACGCAAAAGCTGTTGCACGAATTAAAATACAGAGGAAATGAGGAGTTAGCCAATTATTTAGGAGAATTATATGCCTTAAGAATAAAACAAACTGCTCTAAATCATGGAATTGATGCAATAGTTGCCATACCTTTGCACCCAAGTAAATTAAAAAAGAGAGGGTACAACCAAAGCTACGCATTTGCAGAAGGTATTGCCAAAGGATTGGCCATAGAGAATTTGAGTTCGGCTGTAGAAAGAAGAAAAGCCACTGATACTCAAACAAAAAAAACAAGAGCAGAGCGATGGAAAAATGTTTCTTCTATTTTTTGCGTTACTAATACGGCCATTCTAAACAAAAAACATATTTTGTTGGTTGATGATGTAATAACCACTGGTGCAACCATAGAAAGTTGTGGTTTGGAGATAATAAAATCTGTTGATTGTACTTTAAGTATTGCGAGTATAGCTTTTGCTGCTTAACTTTGGCCCTCTTAAAAACTATGGAATATTTACCTACCTAGTAAAAATGAAGAAAATAATTTTTGTAATTACAATTTTAGGCTTAGGGTTGAACCAAAGTTTTGGGCAGTTTCAAACAGGCATGCCAACCAGTAATTTAGCTGGTGTAATGGGTATAACTGTAAATCCAGCCAATACTAATTATTTAAATAATGGTACAGATTTTCTTCTGTTCTCTGCCTCTATGTCTATTTTAAATAATGGTTTTTATTTAGATAGAAAACCTATTCCAGCCCTCTTTTCTCCTTCAAATATTAGTGCATTTACAGGCAAATCTGCCACTGGCGAAAAAGAAAATATTAATGAAACTTTTGATAGGGTATTTAACTTAAGAAGAAGTTTAAAAGACAATAATTACATATTTGCTGATGCGGTAATATACGGTCCATCCATGTTAATTAATCACAAAAAACATTCTTTTGGGTTTACCACCGCTTTTAAGACTAATTCTGGCACTGTACGTTTGGCTCCAGAAATGGCTATTTTTATGCTCAAAGGTCCATCTGCCATAGAGCTACAAGAAAAATCATTTAACTGGAACAATGTAATCTCAGGAACTTTGGTTTATACAGATATAGCCTTAAACTATTCATACGAAATACTTGACACATACAAATCAAAACACAGAATTGGGATTTCTGCTCATTACTTAAACGGTATTAATTCTATAGACATTGCAGATAATGGAAATTCTAAATGGAGCTTTATTGGCGACTCAAGTATTGCCATGGAAAATGGTAACTTTAGGTACAACTATGCTGCAACCAAATCGGGCAAAATGAGCGAGTTATTAGCATCTCGTGGTAAAGGATTTGCTTTCGACCTTGGTTATACTTACGTAAGAAAAAGTAAAGCTAGACCAACCATTATAACTGTTTGCCCTAATATTAGCTTTGGTGGTAGCGTTAGGGAATATCAATCGTACAAATGGAAGTTTGGCGTTTCCTTAATGGATGTTGGTTTTATTGACTTTAACCACCAAACAATAGCCTCTACATTTGCAGACGCAAGTGGTATTAGTAAGAACCTCGACCAAGAGTTTTACAAAGGTGTATTTGCCTTAGACAGGCGTTTGCAATTTGACTTTTCAGGTATTGGTCAGGCAAAATACACCCGCGAAACTGCCTATAGACACTATACCGCCACTCGTTTTCAATTTCAGTTTGATTACAATTACAAAAACAATATTTTCTTCAATTTTTCTGGTTCACAAAGATTACCAATGCCAGGCGCCATCAGTATGGTAGCCCCCAATATTTTAAGTTTAACTACAAGGTTCGAAAAAATGCAGTATGAATGGGGTGTGCCTATTAGTTTAATTGAGTACCAACACCCAATAATGGGACTATATTTTAGGTATGGCCCATTTTATTTAGGGACCAATCATTTATTAGAAACCGTTGGTATTAGAAATATCAGAGGAGCAGATTTTTTCTTTGGCTTGAAATTTAATTTCTCCAATTTTAAAGGCGTTTAATCTGCTCATAAGATTTTATTGAGTAACCTTTATATCAACAGGGTATATTTTACGCCTTCATTTGGTTTGGATGTTAGGGTTAAAGATATTCCAGTTTCTTGAGACCTAGTTTTGATATTGGTTAATCCAAAACCAACGGTAGACAAAGATGCTAAATCAATACCTATCCCATTATCACTTATTTCCACTTTTATATTTTCTTTAGCTGTAATTTGAATGTCAATTTCGCTGGCTTGGGCATACTTAAATGCATTGTTTATGATTTCCTGACAAATTCGATATAGGTTCAAACCAAGCAATGAATTTAATGGTAAATTACTTTCTATGTTTTCTTTAAAGTTAATATTCACTTCTGAGTTTCTAAACATAGACCGCACATATACTTTAAACTTATCAGAAAAGTCGCTGATAAGAATGGATTCATCGTTGATAGCCCAAATTGTTTCTCTTAAATTGCCTATTACCTGCTTAATGGATTCATTAATATTTTGAGATAATGCTGCACGTTTTACTTGATTATCTGTGTTAAATCCATCGATAGAATACAATACATAGGCCAACTGACCACCAACATTATCGTGTAAATCTCTGGAGATTCTTTCTTTTTCATTTTGCAGTCGTTCATTGGCCTCTCGCTTAAAAGCTTCTTCTTTCAACTTAGCCTCTAACCAAAGTTTATCTGTAGTTTGTTTTCTATTGCGAATAATCAAAACCACAATAACAATAATGAGCACAAGGCCCAAAGAGGCAGAACCTAAATATAATTGTTGCTTTTGGATTTTAAGTTTTTGATTGGCGGCTGTTTCATTCAACAATTTAATTTCTTTCTCTTTTTCTTCAAATTGATAGGAAGCAATGATGGCATCTGTTGCAAGATTGTTTTGAGAGCGTTGAAAAGATTCCCTCAAATTTGCATGTAAATTGAGGTAATAAAAGGCCGAATCTAAACGATTTTGAAGCTGAAAAAGGATACTTATTATTTCATAAGATTCATATCGCTGTCTGATATTGTTGCTTAGGAAAGAAATGGCAATTCCTTTTCTACAGTAATTTTCACATTCGGCAAATTTAGATTGGTTAATTAAACACTCAGCAATAAAATTATAAGTAAAGCCAAGTTCCCATTTTTCGCCATCGCGTTCGCGCATTGCAGCAGATTGATATAAATATGTTAGCGCTTTGTCGTAATCGTCAATTCGAGAGTAAATAACACCTATATCATTTAAGGCAAAGGCTATATTATAATTATCTTTAGCCTCCTGCGCATATCGCAACGACATATTATGATAAAATAAGGCGCTGTCCCATACCTGCTTATTTCTAAAAGCAATACCTATATTGGTATATATTTTAGCTAGTTGTTTTAAATTAGATTGCTTTTTTGCCAGTACCAAGGCCATTCTATAATACTTATCGGCGTCTTCAAACTTTTTTTCTCTAATGTAATTTAGCCCAATGCCATTATATGATTCAAATAATAAATTGTTGTCTTGTAATTCCTCCGCAATTTTTAATGCTTTTAGGGTAGGTTTAGCCACCAATTCGTAATTTTTAGTTCTTCCATAAAAAAAGGCCAAGAGTTGGTATGCTGCGCAGAGTCCTTTCTTTTGCTGAATGGTATCGAAAAGCTGTATTCCTTTTAAAACATGGGTAATCCCTTGAGCGCTATTTTCATTCTCCCTATCAATATAGGCTAAGAATAAATAAGCCAAGGCTTGCGCACTTGTATTTTCTTCCACTTCGGCATACTTTAAAAAATCGCTACCTAAAGAATCAATATTTGGTTCAGCCAGTTTTAAACCGGCCTTTAAGATGGTAAATAGAGAGTCTGCTTTTATGCTCTCGGCAAGCTTACCCTGCTTTACTTTAAAATATAATTGAGTTTGAGGAGAAACTTGCCCATTAGCACAAAAAGCAAGAATTATTAACAAGCTTAAGAAAGCCCATTTTGGATAAAAAAAAATTGCTTTATGAAACATCATAAAGCAATTAATGAATTTTATATTACTTAAGCAAATCTGTAATTTCTTTGCTCAGCGGATCTACACCTGATGCGTAGTATTTAACCCAATTTCCATTGGGGTCAACCAAGATTTTATTAAAGTTCCATTTTATGGTAACATCCTCTTTGCCGTTTAATTGTTTTTGTGTTAACCAACGGTAAACGTCATGCTGACCAGAACCTTTCACTTCTAACTTCTCTGAAAGCGGAAACTTAACTCCATAATTTTTCTTGCAAAAAGTTTGAATTTCTTCAGCGGTTCCAGGCTCTTGACCCATAAATTGGTTACAAGGAAACCCAATTACAACCAATTTATCCTTATAAGCATCTGC
>JAUYMZ010000442.1 GCA_030699355.1 Bacteroidota bacterium
CGGAAAGCAAGCTGCCATCAACAATATTAGCTTTGAGGCTGTAAGTGGCGAAACCATTGCCTTTGTAGGACCTTCAGGTTCGGGTAAAACAACTTTGGTTAAACTGCTAGTGGGTTTATACCAACCCAATAAGGGGCAAATAAACTACAATGAAATTGCTAGCAAAGAATTAGATATAGAGGCTTTGCGCAATCAATTTGGATTTGTAACGCAAGATACCCAGCTTTTTTCTGGAACCATCAAAGAAAACTTATTGTTTGTGAACCCGCGTGCCAGCGATGAAGATATAATTTTAGCCTTAAACCAAGCATCTTGCCAGAACCTTTTAGCCCGCAGTGAGAATGGCATCAATAGTATCATAGGAGAGGGTGGTATCAAAATTTCTGGAGGCGAAAAGCAGCGTTTGTCTATTGCACGTGCTCTTTTACGTAACCCAAGATTGCTCATTTTTGATGAAGCAACTTCTGCCTTGGATAGTATTACTGAGGAGGAAATTGGTAAAACCATCCGAGAAATTAGTTTGGGTAAAAACCACATCACCGTAATGATTGCGCATCGTTTATCTACCATTATGCATGCCACCAGAATCTATGTGCTAGAAAAAGGTGAACTGGTTGAAACTGGAAAACACGAAGATTTATTGGCTCAAAAAGGACTTTATTACGCCATGTGGCGCCAACAAATTGGGGAAAGGTAATTGCTTTATTAGCATTCCTAGTTAATACAATTATTCTTTCAATAGTTTAATTCGTTGGGTGCCTAGCTTGGTTTCTACTTCCAAGAAATACATGCCTGCCGATATATTTGCCAACTTGTTTAAGCTCACCGCAGAGTTAGATAAGTTTGTTTCTGAATATACTTTGTTCCCCTTTAAATCATACATATTTACAGCTAATATCGTTTCTGTAAAGGCAAGCGTTTTAATAAAAATATTTTCTGTAAATGGGTTGGGGTATACCAAAATTTTGTCTGAACCTAAACTGTTTTCAGGTATATAAATTACACGAGAATAGGCAATACTTCCATCAAGGTCGATTTGTTTTAATCTATAAAAATACGATGCTTGCCTTTGGATAGAATAATCTGCAAATTGATACATTCTTTTGGTTTCGCTGTTTCCTGCCGCTGCTATTTCTCCTACTTTTTCAAAAGCGATGCCCAATAATGAGCGTTCTATTTCAAACGTTTTACTATTCTTTTCAGAGGCAGTTTGCCAGTATAACTGAACGTGTTCATCTGCTTTTTGTCCATAAAATTGTATCAGGTTTACAGGTAAAATTCCGCCACTGGCAACTCCAAATAAATTAAAACTTGTTTGTCCGCTTAAGCTTTGCACATAAGGGTTTACGCCTCCTGCCATGGAAGCAGTGCCGCCTAACCACTGTGCACCAGCATAACTTGCAGCATAACTTGAGCTTCGATTAAAGGCAAGCAATTCATCGGCTATATTCCAAGTAAAACTAACATTGGCATTGCTGCCTCCAACAATCGCTTCTCTTACATACCAAGTTTTATTTACCGCTAAGCTAGTATAGGCTGCGCCCATTGGAGTGCCATTTGCTGCATATTGATTGTATACTTGAGGCATCACCCGCGCTCTAAAATCGTCGCTAATGCCTGTATTTTGAATACTTAAAGGGGTATAACTATTTTGGTTCGAACCAATAGGAAATTGAACCACGCCAGTTCTATTTCCAGTTCCAATTTGTTGTATCACCAAACATCCTGTATCGTTGCTTACAATAAATTTATTGGCCGAGGAAGCGCCATATATTTGAGAGGTATTTCCCATCAAACTTAGGTTAAATTGGTTTAATTGAATGGTTCCGTTTACCAAATTAATTTGATTTACTACCTGAACATTGCCCGTAATTTGGGTTCCGGTGGCATTGTTTATTTCGAGTTTATGGAAGCTATTACCCGGAATATTTTGCAGCGTATTACCTGCAAAGGCAATGGTTCCATTTGCATTGATAAGGCTTCCATTCAGTTCTGTATTTCCATAAATGGCCAACTTAGAAGCCGCATTGTTTAATGTAAGGCTCGCACCTGGCGCAATGCTCAACTTAAAACATGTCATGGTGCTATCGCTAATAATTGGTAAATTGCTTACATTATTGATAATCGCATCGGTATTAGCCGTTGGCAGAACACCGCAACTCCAATTGCCTGTATTGTTCCAATTGGTGCTTATGGCGCCAGTCCAAAAATTATTAGTTATCATGTGCAAACGGGCACTGCTACTGCTATCTGCGCCACTGCAAACTCCTCTTGCCAAGCACCTGTATAATTTTCCGTGTAAGTTGGTATTGGGTAAAATAATATGTAAAGTATCGGTATTTACACCCGTATAAAGGGCATTTTCTGATAGGTTCAGCCATTGGGTGCTATCCCAAATTTGCCATTGATATTGCAATCCGCTGCCACTGGCTTTAATCGCAAAAAAAGCATTTCCTCCTGCGCAATTGATGGTGTCAGAAATGGGTTGAACATTTATAGTAGGGTAGCCCAAAACGGTATTAAATTCGGTTGAACCAATATCAGAGGGTATATTTCTGGTTTGGTTTAAAAAGTCGGTTTGAACGCTCACATAAGCAGCTAAATTGGCTACTCTACAAGATTGTGTACTTAGGTTTCCGATGTTTTTATTGGCAAAAAATGAATCGGCCAACAGTGCAATATTGGTATTAGAAATGTTGTACAAAGGATTACCTGAAAGTCCATTCCAAGCAGTTAAATTTCTGCTGGTACCAAATGGGAATTCGGCCATTTCTGTATTGGTTTTTGCAACATATAAATTATTATCCTGAATAAAATTGGTATTTTGATTGGCAGATAACCCATAGTGTAAACCGCCGCCGCTTCTTTCATTATATAAGATATTGTTTACCACTTCAACAGCTGTGGTGGTGCCACTTGTATTTCTGATAAAGGCGGCGCTATTATTGGCTCCATAGGATACGCCACCAATATAGATGGCGTTATAAAAAAATTGATTATTCCCGCCGCCAGTGTTTACTTCAATTCCTCTAATTCGAACGTTTTTAAATGGAATATCTTGGCTCAAACTAATTTGATTGTTATGGTAAATGCTTGCTCCAGAGGCCAAGTAGATACCTCTAACTATCGGACTATTTACTCCTGTTCTACTGTCGTTGGTTAAGAAGTTATAGAGCCTGTTTCTATGAATATTGCTGGCTTTAATAGCGCCTACAACGGCTATTCCTGTAATGCTTGCTCCATTTATATTGCTGGTGTTAGATAGGTTATAAATTCTGTTGTTTTCTATATTATTGTCAGATGTTCCTCCGCTAATTCTAATACCCACGCAGCTATAATCTACATTGTTATAAACAGAGTTTTTTGCGCTCACATCGCAAATGGTATTATTGGCTATATTTGCCGTACCATTTTCAATGCTAATGCCAACTGTAAAGCCAGTGCCATTGTTGGCAAAACTTCCCATAGCATTATTTAATATACTTACATTGCTTGTGCTTGTATACCTAATTCCATATACATTAAATGCGGCACCAATTGTATCGTGAATTAAACCACTGTTTTGTCCATTGCCTATGCTATTGTGTTGTATTAGCAACTTTCCTCCAATACCATAAATTCCTGTAAAAGTTCCACTGCTTCCATTTAAAGAAATGTTTCCAATTTTATTGTATTGAATGGTGGTGGTTTGTATGTTTCCAGCATTTACCAAAATTGGGGTAAACAATTGGGCATTTCTATAAGGCTCACCGCTTCTATTAGCCTCAGACCCTCCAATTGAATTATGTGTTATATTTATATTGTTGATGGCATTAAAAACATAAATACCATAAATGGGAGCATTGTGTCCAAAAATTTGTTGATTATATATTTTATTATGTCCAATCACATGGCTATTGCCTGAACCAACCAGAATGGAATAAAATACGCTACTTCTACCTCTGCGTTGAACCACAATATTTCCTTTGCTACTATCCAGGGCATCTCCAATGATTACTTCTTTACCGGCATTGGCAACATAAATTCCATAAGTGTTAAAGTCGGATATAAAGTTGCCAGATATGCGACATTTATTAATATTTCCTGCCGCCGAGTTAACAATTATCGATGTATTTGGTGCGTTTAAACTGTCGTTTAATGGTGGTCTAATTTGGTTGTTTTGAATTACAATTCCTTCAGATGGACTTGAAATATTAATAGTACCTAGGTTTAATACTCCTACGCCATTATTGGAAGAATTACCTTCTATAATACAGTTTTGTATGGTATCAAATTTGCCGCTTCTAATGCGCATAGCTGGGGCTGTGGAGGCATTAGGAGTGCTACCAATAGCGTTTCTAAAGACAAGGTTTTTATTGGGGCCACCGTCTATGGTTACACCTACTGCTCCGTTGATGGCAATCATTCCTAATAAACCGGTGTTTACACCACCAGAAATTACCCTTTGAGAATTATCTGGCTTTATAAGCAGATTAAACCCACTTAAGCCCGCATTGGTAAGTGCATTTACTCCTGTTTCGGAGGTGTTAGAAACAAGGGTTGCCACTGTATTTCCGCCCAATACACCTGCATTTATGGCTGCAAACAAGCCTCCAGTGCCGCTTAGTGAAGTATAAGTTTGGCCAATTCCTACTTGAATATTGGTTGGTAAAGTGCTAACAATATTATACCTATTTGGTGTAGTAGGGGCGGTTACCATGCTGTTTACACTAACATGATTGGCACCTGCAAACGGACTAAAAAATATATTGGCAGGATTGGCAGAGTCTTGCACCACAACATAATATTGATACCCATTACCCAACACAACAGGTAAACCAATTAAACTATAATCAATAGTAAAACTCCAAATGCCATCTCGGGTGGTTCCAGAATTTAAAGTGCCTTGAGTACTTTGCCATGCTGTTGCGGTGGGTGCAATTCGTCTAAAATATAGTCGTGGTTTTAAGCTACTCGAATTGTTTACGCCTGCTCCTGGGTCTTTAATTTGTACTTGTAAATTTCTATTGGCTGTGCTGCTGGTATTACTTAGGGGTAAATAATCTATACTAGGAATAAAAATGTCTACCTGAGTGTAATTTCCGGCATCTGCTCCAATATCGTTTGGCGTCATACTTACCCTTGATTCGCTTTCAAAGTCTTCGCCAATTTCTGGAATAAGCATGCCACTTCCTTCAGCTGGGGTAGGACTTTGAATTTTTAAGGTTAATGCTCCTAAGGCAGCATTTGGATTAACAAAATTGGGATTTCCATAACCCGAATTAAAATCGCTAAAGGTGGCAGCACGCCATGTATTTAAGTTGGTATAATCTGTATTATTAAACCTACCCATTATAGCACCCGTATTCGGTGCAAAATAAATATTGTGGTCTAATAAAAATTCTACCAAGGAATTAGAGGTTAAAAAGAAGGCGTAATTTTTGGCAGTACCTGTTGTAAAAGTGCGTGCATTAAAGAAAATATTATTAATAATATTTCGAGTACCTGTGCTACCAATGGCATTAAAAAAGGACATGCTGTTGGCGCTTGCGGTGCCCGCAGTTTGACCTCCAATATAAATGGAATTGTGGTAATATGAATTAGAATTTCCTTGGTCTTGTAATCCAATAAAGCTGTGATTTTCACTCTGACTATTCCCTAAACTATCAATGCCTAATCTAATTCTATTATTACTGGCAGTAACGGCAGAATTTCCGTTGTAAATAGCAATAATACTAGATAAGCCATTTCTGCTTGAACCAAGGGTATGCCCAAAATTGCCAGATAAAATATTGGTTCCACTGCTTGAGCCTGCGTACCAAATCCCGTAGATATGATTGTTGGCCAGGGTTCCTTGGTTACTTAAATATAATTCTGAAACTTGGTTGTTTTCACATACTTGGTCTAATCCAGAGGCTTGTTGTAAAATACCAATAAGCGATGCATTTACGCCAGTGCGTGCAAATGCATTTTGTGCGCTTAACCTAAAAATGCGGTTGTTCTTGAGTATAAAACTTCCTCCAGATGAAATAGAAATTCCCCTTACAAACGCATTGGTATCTGCCGAGCTACTAAAAATATTTCCTATGGTATTAGATATTATGCTTGTTTGGGAGGCCGATGCCGGTCCTGATATGCCAAAAGTATAACCGCTAGTGGTGTTTATGATATTATTGTTTTGCGTTAAACTTCCAATTAAATTATCGCTAATTACCAAAGAAGGAATAGCAGGTACAATGTGTACCCCAATAAAATGAATAGCTCCCAAACCCCCAGTTCCTATATTCATTCCCGAAATGGTATTATAAGTAATTTGTGTTTCACCATAAGAACTTCCACCACCCACATAAATTGGTGAAAATTGTGCCGTTCCTGTTGCATTATTTATATTAATTTTTAAATTATTTTGGTCTGAACCAAGGGTATTGCCTACAATATTAAAGGCACCATTTTGAAGAAAAATAAGGGCGTTTAATCCAATATAATTGGTACAGTTTAAAGAGATGTTTTGAATGGTATTTCCCAATAATACAGAGGTGTTATTGGCTGGAATATTAAGTCTAATAAATGTTCCAAGGCCAGCGCCAGTGTATGTTAAACTTGCGCCACCGCAGTTTGGTTCAGACCCACCAATAAAATTACTTATAATACTATATGCAGCTCCGCTACTAATACTAATAGCACCTGTATGGGTATTGCTTAAACTTCTGCTGCTGGTTTGATAAAAATGATTGTTGGCAATAAACCAAGAGTTGTTTCCATTGTCCAAAAATACGCCATAGCTTGGG
>JAUYMZ010000443.1 GCA_030699355.1 Bacteroidota bacterium
ACAGGACCACCATAAAGCGAAATACCAACAGGCTTTTCTTCGAGAATTCTTTTTCTAATTAGTTTAACAGTACTATCAAAACTAATACCATTATGCCTATCAAACATGGTATATGGATGCCCCCATGACCCACCAACCCAGTGGCGTTTTCGGTTGAATTCTTGAGCGTTAGTGCCGTTAGTGCATTGTTGTGATAGTGAATTAATGCTGATGGATATTAGCATAAAGAAAAATAGTAATTGTTTCATTTTTATTTAATCTTTTAATAGATTCCAAAAAGTATTTGAAGAAACTTCGTTAATAAATATTGCACCTAGAACGGTATTTAAAACTAAAGTTGAGGACGTAATATCACTATTTGCGAAAACTTTAATTGTTTGATTATAAGAATTTCCATTAATAAGTGTATCACCGATATAATAATTATATCCAAAACTTGAATCAAACCAATTCGCATTTATACCAAAATTTATTCCTTTAAATTGAACTTTGATAATTTCAGAAGTAGTTTCATAATTTCGGAGTATATGCACCACCCCAAAACTCCCTTCCCCTTTAATGGTTTGGTATTTTGCGCTAATTTGTTGGTAGTAATGGTATGTTGTAAATTCTACACCTGGGTTAAAATCTATTTCTCTATACCACCCGCTATCCACCCTGGTTTTTGCAAAAACAACCGTATCGTTTTGGTTGCTTACATAAGTTAAGGTATCAAAAGCAGGGTTGGTAAAATAGGGTGTTTTGGCCAGTTGCTCGGCTGTTAGGTAATTGTAGTTATGTTTATCTGGAATGCGGTCTGGCTCTGGCTTGCAAGCAAAGAAGCTAAAGGCAATGTAAAGTAGTAATAATTTTTGTTTCATAGTATGTGTTTATTTAAATGTAGTAAATCAGAATTGTAAAACGAATTTAGGAAAGTTGTTTTGTGATGGCAAGGGATTTAAAAAATTTTACACAAGAAATCAAGAAGTTGGAAAATAGAGTTTTATGTGTTCAGATTAGGCAAATGGTAATATAGCGGCAGAAGCTGCATTACCATGATTTTTTTTCCAGCCGTAACGATGTGTTACCACGCCCCTTACTCCTTGACTTTCTTGGTATAAATCTCGGGTGAGTTTGCGTAATTTATTTCTTGGTGTACATGATAATCCATTTCTATCTGCATCGGCAAAGCCAAATGGGTTTCTGAGGCTATCTCGTAGTTCAGGTAGTTCATAGGAAGCTTTTAAAAGATCATAGCAAGTTAGCCAAAGCATTAAGGAACGGCTGCCAATTTTTAAATCTTTTATTTTGCCAGGCATATCTCCTTTTAAATGATGGAAAGCATTTACGGTGGCATCATGTTCATAAGGGTGATAAGCTCTATCT
Organism: Bacteroidota bacterium; assembly: GCA_030699355.1. GTDB lineage: Bacteria > Bacteroidota > Bacteroidia > UKL13-3 > UKL13-3 > B1. The sequence continues at coordinate 1,366 of JAUYMZ010000443.1, forward strand.
CTAAATGCATTTCTTTTGGCAAAACTT
>JAUYMZ010000295.1 GCA_030699355.1 Bacteroidota bacterium
AAGAAGAAGAGCGCATTTCGGTTCCAACCTTACAGGTTAATAAATTTAAAAATGTTTTGTTGTATATCCTTGAACGCTGTGCAGGTAAGCCAAATGTTGGTGAAACAGTTCTTTACAAGTTGCTTTATTTCTCCGACTTTAATTACTATGAAATGTATGAAGAGCATTTAACGGGTGCTAAATATCGCAAATTACCTTATGGTCCTGTTCCGCAAAAATTAGATACAATCATTGCTCAAATGATTGAAAAGGGGCAGTTACAAAGAGTAAAAACAGCGTATCACGGTTATCCCCAAATTCGCTATTTGCCATTAGAGAAAGCTGATTTAACTGAATTAAAGGCAAGTGAAAAAGAAATTATAGACAGGGTTATTGAACAAATGAGTGATTGGAGTGCAGCCATGCTTAGCAACTATTCACACGGTGATAAACCTTGGAAAGCATCAAAAGATGGAGAGGAAATAAATTACGAGTTAGTTTTTTATAGACGACCACCTTATTCGATTAGAGTTTATGAAGATGATGAACAATATTGAATTTGATGAGCTTTCTGAGTTTAATAAAGACTTGAAGCATCTTTTAAAGAAATACAGAACGCTTAAAGAAGATTTGGAGGTTGTTAAACTAGATTTGAATGATGAACCAGGTGAAAGCCCACCATTTAGTTTTCGAATAGATAATTTAGGCTTAGAAACGTGTATCATCAAGGTAAAGAAAATGGCTTGTAAAGCATTAAAGGGAAGAGGCGTGAATTCCGGATTTAGATTGATATATGCTCACTTTCCAGACGAACAAAAAATTACATTCATTGAATTGTATCATAAGAACGACAAGGAGAACGAGGACAAACAAAGAATTTTAAACAACTTTAGGTGAAAGGGGAATTGTTAATGAATAAGAAATCGTACGTTTGGTAGGCTTTTAAATTCAAAAAAAAATGCCATAAAATCTTTTTAAAAACTAGATTTTATGGCATTTTTTTTGGGTAGGTGGGATTATTCTTTTTGTTTGTATTTCGAAGAATCCGAGGAATTAAATATGCGCCTATCATACCCATTATTAGCGCATCTGGAATAATAAAGACTGCGGTTTTGAGAAAAATTCCATCATCAAACCACCGTCCATTCTGTATAAAATTTGAAATAGGTTTCACCACTAACAACATCAAAGTGAAATAGCTTACTGAAATTTTAATAAATATTTTCATAATTCTATGCATTTATTTGCCTCAAATAACCCGTGCTCATTCAGCTGCAAATATCCTAGTTGATTGGTCAAAAGTTTGGTTTTCCCAATCATAAACTCAGGGGTATTGGTA
>JAUYMZ010000456.1 GCA_030699355.1 Bacteroidota bacterium
ATATAAATTTATTTTATCATGCGTATAGATAACAGATAGATAGATACTATCAGAATTAATTATTTCAAAATCACCGAAAACTTCCTGTTTTGAATGTGGTTTTAAAACAAGTTTTCGCGTTGAATAATTATTTGTCATTGAAACATTCCAAATTTCATTATTTTTCTTGTATCCAAATTGGTAATAAATAAACGAACTATCCTCATTTAATGAAAGGGTAATTGGTTTTGAATAATTATTAGTTACTTCAAATTGAATCCTATTTAAACAAGAAACCTCTCCTTTCGAGTTTTCTTTAAATATTTTATCATCAATTATGTAAATATATCTAATTAATAAAGAATCACTATTTTGTTCAATTGGAGATTCTTTTAAATTATTCTCATTTTTACATGCCTCCAATATAAATAAATAGAATGCAAAAAATAACAGAGCTCTTAAGCTAAATTTAATCATAACCTATTTGTTTAAATAATCCATTATTCTACCTATGATGATATTTTATAAATGATTGTATAAGCGCCCTTTGGTTGATGATTATTCTCGACATTTGTGAAAGGTTATCCTTAGTTGGATATTTAACAACTTGGTCATAAAGCGCGTTTCCATTCATATTTAAGTTAGGATATTTGTTAAAATGCCCCTTTTGGGGGGCACTACTTCCAATTGATGAGCTTCCATAAAGGTCATATCTTGCTCTTTCTAAATATTGATGTAATATTTCATGGGCAACAAACACTCCTTGTAACCGTATTTCACTGATAACTCCACCGTTTTTTTCAATATCTTGTTTCAACTTCTTTGCAAAATCGGTATTCAAATAACCGAAGGGCGGCAGTTTGAAAATAAATTTGTTTTTACCATAGAAATCAAATCGGTAATCATTCGAAGAGTACACCCTCCCCGCCAGCGGAGCACCAAACGGAGAATAATCCGTGGCAGAAACTATATCGGCTGTTTTAGCAGAAACCGTATCGCCAATGCAGGATAATATGCATTTATCTTTTGGTAGGTATTTAAGGTTGTTGGTATGGAAGGCATGTGTTTGCATGTTTGGTATAACGAATATCTATATTTTGTTCGACAATTTAAATAGATTTCAAGTTATTTTAAAACTCTTGATATCAAAATATCTTCTTTGTATTTATCTAATTGTTTAAGGTTACCCAATGTGTCAAAATACATAAAAATCCCATTTTTCATTTTATTCTTATAAGAGCCTTTTTCATAAATTCTATTTTTATAATCTTTTAAAAAATACCACCCTGTTATTTGGCTCATATTACGAGAACTTATACAGTCTGATTCAGTACTGTTCATCTCAAAAATTTCAGTTCTATTTCCCATATACGATATTACAATCCCATCACCAACACAATTTAGATACTCCCCATTTTTGTAATATGGTTTGCAAGTTTCAATTGCCTCAATGATATAGGTTTTGGTAACAACATCATAGCTTACAATCATTGCGTAGAAAATCCCATTTTTATAGAAAACGTATTTGCTTGGCATTCCTCTTGTATAAAACCATTCACCATTGTCGATTATCTTATGGACTATTTTTTTTTCATTTTTATTATCTTCATTGCAAGAGACAATTTGAACAAAAAGGAGAAAAACAACTAATTTAAAACAACTTTTTAATTTCATGGCTTTACCCCTAACCCTTTTTTGTTAAAAACGCCATATCTATCTTCTGATTCTTGCATTCTTTTTGATTCTCCTGGATTTTGATTCATTACAGAATTAACATTTGGAAAGAAATGACTTTTTGGTGGTGCGGCATTATTTTCTATACTTTGAAATGACAATGGATATATTGTAATAGAACTTAAATTATTAATTAATCCAACACCTCCATATGGTTTTATTGATGTTAAACCGTTAAAATCTACGTTTTTCCTCCCAGTATCATCCTCATCTGTTGGTTGGGTATGTGCATAAGTATTACTGAGATTGTGATCATGCCAACCTCCTAAAATTTTACCAGAAACATTTACATTTTTTAAATTTAAATTATTTAAATTTATGGTTCCCTTTACTATTCCTTTTGGTGCAATCTCCGATTCACATTCCATGCATCTATACACTCCGACTATTTTTGTTTTACCATTAATTATAAGCAGACCTCCTCGTTCTCTAAAACCATTACTCATACCAATTTCATTAAGAGACGAAATAGTTTGTTCAGTTATCCTAGCATACGCAAAATTGGGGTTTCGCGCCAAATCTGCTTTTTTATCCTCGGACCAAAAAGCTCCAGTATATTTATGTAATCTTGTGGCTTGATTATTAGTTAAAAAAACAATTTCATTTGTAGATTTTGAATCAAGAATAGTAAATACATATTGCCCTAATCTATTATAAATAAAAGTTGTATCACCACCCCTATCTATAAATAATATTGGATTATTATTAAATGTTGCATATGGACTTATTGAGCTGCTTATCGGCTTCGGGTCCACATTCCACCGTCTTCCCAACCTACCATCATACTCCCAAAACTCAGCAGTCATAGTATTTCCTACACCTGAGACCTCATCATCTTTCTCTTGCCCATTAAACCCAAATCTATACTCACGCGCCTGCCAAGTTCTCCCCGCCAACGGAGCACCAAACGGAGAATAATCTGTGGCAGAAACTATATCGGCTGTTTTAGCAGAAACCGTATCGCCAATGCAGGATAATATGCATTTATCCGTTATTACCGTTAAAACATTGCCTAAATGATTG
>JAUYMZ010000460.1 GCA_030699355.1 Bacteroidota bacterium
TTATGGCAACAAAAATTCCACAAACACCCAATAACTTGCTCGAACAAATTATTTGTGATGCCGATTTGGATTACTTAGGCAGAACAGATTTTTGGGATATTGGCAATAAGCTTTTTCAAGAGTTAATGAGTTTAAATGCCATTAAATCTGAACAAGAATGGAACCGCATTCAACTTGTATTTTTAAACCAACATCAATACTTTACCAATAGTGCCAAAAACTTGCGTGCCGTTGAAAAAGAAAATCATTTACAGAAAATTAAACACATTGTAGCTAATTACTCAACTCCATAAACACCCATGAAAAAACCAATTATTTTAGTTCCTACAGATTTTACGCCCGTTGGCGATAGTGCAGTGGCCTACGCCAATCAATTGGCAAAAATATTATCTGCCCGCGTAGATTTGTTGCATGTTATAGCAAAAGACAAAGATTCGGCAATGGCTAAAAGTGCGCTTTTAGGTCAGGTACAAGAACTGCAAAAAGAAGGAATTGAAGCAGATTCACATGTAGAAATAGGAAGCATTTTTGAAGATATTGGCAAAGTAGCCGATAGGCTAGAAGCGCGTTTAATAGTTATGGGTACCCATGGCGTATCTGGTATGCAACATGTATTGGGCTCTAAAGCATTAAAAGTTATTACCAATTCAGACGTACCTTTTATTGTTGTGCAGCGCAAACCTATGAAACCAGAGGGGTTTAAAAATATTGTAATCCCCGTAGATTTTAACCAAGAGGTAAAGCAAAGTATTAAATATGCTTGGGAAATTGGCCGGTATTTTCAAGCCAAAATTCACATTGTGTACGTAAAGGAAAAAGATCCTTTTATTGCGGCCAAAATTGAAAGAAATATTCCTTATGCCCAAGAACTTTTAGAGGAGAATAAAGTGGCCTACGAAATTGTTGGCTTAGATAAAAAAGAATTTGCCAAAGATTTTATCGATTATGCCACGCGCCTTGATGCCGATTTATTAACCATCATTAATAACCACGAAAATATCTTTACCTATTTTGGAGGTTCATTTGAGCAAAGTATCATTGGAAATAAATCAGAAATTCCTGTGCTTGTTATCAATCAAGTAGCATCTAAATCGGCCTATAGCTTTAGTATTTATTTTGGCTAAACTTTTTAGCTATATCTTCGTTGCCAATATTTATGTATACGTATCCTGCGCTTCTCCAATTAATCAATCAAAAAATTACTGAAACGTCTTTTGGTTCAAACCCTAAAGAACTGTATGAACCTATCACTTATATGATGGGTTTGGGCGGTAAACGCCTCAGACCAGTGCTCACCCTTATGGCTGCCGATATGTTTGCTGCCGATGTAAACAAGGCGCTTGATGCGGCTCTTGCCATAGAAGTGTTCCATAATTTTACTTTGGTGCACGATGATATTATGGATAACGCGCCTTTGCGCCGTGGCAAAGAAACCGTTTTTCAAAAATGGAACATGCCTGTGGCCATTTTAAGCGGCGATTTAATGCTCATTCGTTCCATAGATTTGTTGGCCAAAACAGAAACCAATCAGTTCTCTAAATTGCTCTCGGTATTTAATGATACAGCCGCAAAAGTTTGCGAAGGGCAGCAAATAGACATGAATTTTGAGACGCTTTCAAAGGTTACTCATGATGAATACATTCACATGATATCGCTAAAAACTGCGGTATTATTAGGCGCTTCTCTCGAAATTGGTGCCCGTATTGCAGGTGCTTCAGAGGTGGATGCCATGCACATGTATGAGTTTGGAAAATGCATTGGCATCGCGTTTCAAATCCAAGATGATATTTTAGATAGTTTCGGACAAACAGCGGCGGTAGGCAAGCGAATTGGCGGCGATATTGCCAGCAATAAAAAAACATTACTCCTCATAGAATTACTAGATTCTGTGCACAAAGATGATTTAAAATTACTTCAAAATCTCTTGGCTGAACCTAATGATGAATTAAAAATTGAAGGTGTTTTAGCCTTGTATGATAAATACCAAATTAAAGCCTTCGCCGAATCTCAAAAACAACAATACTTAGATACTGCGTTTCATCACCTAAATGAAGTATCCGTTTCCCCAGAAAGAAAACAACTACTCATCAACACCGCACACGAGTTAATGGAGAGAGTTTCTTAATTATGAAGTATGAATTATGAAGTATGAATTATGAGTTAAAGAACTAATTTTAAATTATGAAACAAAATACCCCAAAGCCTATTCATGATAGGTGTTTTCAATTTGCTGTGCGCGTTGTGAAGTACAGTATGATTTTGAAAAATGAAAAGCAATTTGAAATTACAGGACAAATAATTCGTTCAGGAACTTCTATTTGTGCCAATTTGCGCGAAGCCAAAAATGGTTCATCCAAAGCTGATTTTATTTTTAAATTAAGTATTGCCCAAAAGGAAGCTGATGAAACTATTTTCTGGCTAGAGCTCATGCAGCAGCTAAGAGATTCGGAACATGAGCTTGAACTCCTCAATGAAGCAAAACAGATTTTGAAAATCATTAGAACCATATCAATGAATACAAAGGCTAATTTGAAATTATGAATTATGAATTATGAATTATGAATGAAAACCAATTCCAGCCCTCTTTCATAATTCATACTTCATACTTCATACTTCATAATTCATAATTCATAATTAATAAATACGTCCCCATTTTGCTGTTTTTTGATAGATACGCTGGTAGTTTAAAATGGGGGCGTTTTCTGGTGATTTTAATTCAGGGTCCTTATCTAATAAAGCCTGCGCGGTATTTCTGGCTTGAGCCAAAATCTCGGTGTCTTTGGCTAGGTCTGCAATTTTTAAATCTAATACGCCACTTTGGGCGGTTCCCTCTAATTGTCCCGGACCACGCAATTTTAAATCGGCTTCTGCAATTTTAAAACCATCATTGGTTTCAACCATGGTTTTAAGTCGCTGTTTGGCCTCGGCACTTTGTTTAAAATCGCTCATTAAAATACAATAAGATTGCTCTGCACCTCTGCCCACCCGGCCACGTAGCTGATGCAATTGAGATAAGCCAAACTTTTGGGCACTTTCTATCACCATTACGCTGGCATTGGGCACGTTTACACCCACTTCAATTACGGTAGTGGCCACCAAAATATTTGTTTCACCTCTGATAAATCGTTGCATCTCAAAATCCTTTTCGTGGGCCTTCATTCTACCATGCACAATGCCTACCTGGTATTTAGGTTCAGGAAATTCTTTGCAAAGTCCTTCATAGCCTTCCACCAAATTTTTGTAATCCATCTTTTCAGATTCTTCAATAAGCGGATACACCATATAAATTTGGCGGCCTTTGCTAATCTCGTTTTTTAAAAAACCATATATGGCCAACCTGCTGCTATCGTAGCGCAAAATGGTTTGAATAGGCTTTCTACCTGCGGGCAATTCATCAATAATGGAAGTATCTAAATCGCCATAGAGTGTCATGGCCAAGGTACGCGGAATAGGAGTGGCTGTCATCACCAACACATGCGGTGGCTTGCTGTTTTTTTGCCACAAACGCGCCCTTTGTTCCACACCAAATCGATGCTGTTCATCTACAATGGCCATGCCCAAATTTTTAAAATTCACCTTGCTTTCAATGAGCGCATGGGTGCCTACTAAAATATCTATTTCGCCAGCCTCCAGGGCGGCATAAATCAATCGTTTTTCTTTAGCCGATGTGGAGCCCGTAAGTAATTTTACCCGCACGGCCATGTCTTTTACTAAACTGCTTATGGTAATAAAATGTTGGTTGGCCAAAATCTCGGTAGGAGCCATCATACAAGCTTGGTAGCCATTATCGAGGGTCATAAGCATGCTCATTAAAGCCACCACGGTTTTGCCGCTTCCCACATCGCCCTGAACCAACCTATTCATCTGAAATCCTGCCTTTACATCTAGCCGTATTTCTTTAAGCACCCGCTTTTGGGCATTGGTAAGTTCAAAGGGTAAATGCTCATGAAAAAAAGAATTAAATTGTTCACCAATTTGCGCCAACTTAATGCCATTAAACAGCTGATGGCGCTTCACTTTATAGCGCAATAACTTAAGCTGAATGTAAAAAAACTCCTCAAATTTTAACCTATAATTGGCCTGAGCCAAAACGGCTAGGTTACTCGGAAAATGTACTTGCTGTATGGCTTGCATTCGCCCCAATAATTTGTGGTCGTCCATTATTTCCTGACTTAAGGTTTCGGCCATCTGAAGCCTTGGGTCAAGCAAAAGGGTATTTATCCATTTCATAATGGCTTTAGCATCTATGCCACGTGCTTTCATGCGCTCGGTACAATGGTACAAAGGCATAATATGCAAGTACTTTTTATTGGCTGCATCTTCGGGATCGTCGAGGTTGGGGTGTACAATATTTATTTGGTTGTTAAAGGCATTGGGCTTTCCAAACGCCAAATATACTTGGTTCGATTTAAGGCTGTCTTTAATCCATTTATGCCCCTGAAACCAAACGAGTTCTATCATGCCGGTTTCGTCGCGCAGCTCTGCTACCAAGCGCTCTGTGCCTTTGGTACCAAGCGTGCGTAAATTGCTCAATACGCCTTTTACTTGTATGTAGGGCATATCTGCCTGTAGCTCTCTAATTTTATATACCTTACTGCGGTCTATGTGGCGGTACGGAAAGTGAAAGAGCAAATCGTGAAAGGTAAATAAGCTCAACTCTTTTTGCAGCAGTTCTGCCTTGGCCGGACCAATTCCTTTTAAGTAGGCAAGCGGAGTGGAGAGAAAATCGTTCAATTTATTTAGGTAAAATTTCGCCGCGGCGGTTTACGTATAAATTAATGCTTTTATAAATCACTTCGGCAATTCCGTCTTCAAAAACACCAATGCTTTGAAACTCGAAAGGAACTAAAATTTTTCCTTCTTTGTCGATAGCACCCCATTTGCCTTTTACTTTTACCGGGCAAATGCCCTCGTTAAAAAAGCTAATGTCTTCAAAATAGGGTTGGTAAATGTAGGTGCCTTTGCCATCAATAATAGCCCATTTGCCTTGGTAAAATACGGCAGCCCTGCCTTCTGCAAACGGTCTTATATCATCATAAATGGCCTGAATGGCCAAGGTATTGTTCGCATCAATAAAGCCCCATTTTCCATTTACCTCAACGGCGGCAAATCCTTCATTAAAAGATTTAGCATAGGCATAAGTAGCAGGAATTATGAGTTTGCCTTTTTCATCTATAAATCCAAACTTGCCTAGTTTATTAACCGCTGCTTTGCCTTCGTTAAAGTTGCTTATAAACTCGTATTCTGCGGGTAAAATTATCTCTGCTTTATCATTTAGTAAACCAAATTTTGTGCCTTGCAAAAAGCGGGCAATGGGGTTTTCAAAATCATCGCCATCATCAAAAATAAAATCAGTGGCCATGCTGCCATCTTTGCGCATATAGGCAAATTTATAACCCAAGTTGCTTACATCAAATCCAAACTTTTGTTGCACTACATCTACTTTTTTACCCACCTTGGCCAAGCCGCGGTAAAAACTGCGTGAGTCGTAAATTTCTTTAGGAAGGCTAAGCACTACCTTGCCTTGGTTGTTGAGGTAAAAACGTCTAAATTTATAATCCATTACGGGTACCAAGCCTTCAGAGAAGGTGCCAATAAACTGGTAAATACCGGTGTCTATAATGCGTTTTTCGTTTTTATCAATAAGGCATGGCATATTACCTAAAGCTACAGAAGCGTAACCTTCGTTAAAGTTTTGAGCCAAATCGTATTTAAAATCTATTACAATTTTACCTTCAGCATTCATGTATCCCCACTTGTTTTTCTTAAGTATTGGGTACAAGTTATCGGCAGCCAATTGCAGGCATAGGCCAAGCATTGTTAATGCAATAATTCCAAATTTTTTCATGCAGCTAAAATACTAACTCAAATTGTTGTGGCAAATAAACATATCTACAAATGAACTTTTTTAGGCAAATCATGTTAGATTTGTAGACTATTTTAAATATCATAAATCTATATACCATGAACGCTGAAAAAGAATTTTTAAATATATACGCCGAAGAAACACCTAATCCGGAAACCATGAAATTTGTTTTTAACAAAATGATTTTGCCGGATGATGCCGTTGATTTCCCCACCCGCGAGCAAGCACAAGCTTCGCCATTGGCCAAAAGTTTGTACGAATTTAGTTTCGTAAACGGGGTGTTTATTATGAATAACTTTGTTACCATTACCCGCTTAGCTGGTACCGAATGGCACGAGGTTATTCCTATTGTAAAAGAGTTTTTAAAAGCCTACGTAGAAGCAGGCGAGTTAATTGTTTACCCGCGTACAGAGCCACTAAAATACGAAGGTGCCGAATCACAAGTGGTAGCACAAATATTAGAAATTTTAGATACCTACATTAAGCCAGCCGTAGAAACAGATGGCGGTATGATTTCTTTTAAGTCATTTAACGAAGGCATTGTTACGGTTGAGTTAAAAGGTTCTTGCAGCGGTTGTCCGAGTTCTACTGTAACGCTGAAACGTGGAATTGAAGGCTTATTAACCAAAATGGTTCCAGAGGTAAAAGAAGTAGTAGCAGAATCGCTCTAAGTTTTGCAAGCCCCCAAAAAATACCATACCCAAAATGAGGCCATATTAAAAGCCGCCAACTACTGTGCCTACCAAGAACGTTGTCACAATGAGGTGCATGCAAAATTGCAAGAATGGGGTATTTATGGAGAAGAAGCCAGCCAAGTTATCTTGTTTCTTATAGAGAATAACTACCTCAACGAAGAACGTTTCGCTCAAGCTTTTGCTGGCGGTAAATTCAGGGTAAAAAAATGGGGTCGAACCAAAATAAAACGTGAACTCAAACTCAGGCAAATCTCAGATTACTGCATCAACCTAGGACTCAAAGAAATTGATGCAGATGATTATGTAAACACCCTGAAAGAGATTATTGAAAAACAATTTGAAAAATCGAAGTTAACACATCCCATTTTGAAGAAACAAAAGGCTTTTCAATACGCCATGCAGCGTGGTTACGAATCAGATATTATTCAAGATGTGCTTAAAAATTTGGGGTATTAACAGGTAATATGGCGCATCAATCCAATGCTAGGGCCTTGTTTTTACTCTTTACAGCCAATGCCGTTTCGGGATTTTCCCAAGGATTAACCATGTTGGCCATTCCGTGGTACTTTGCTAAGCAAAATCAAAGTAGCACCTTTACTATTGCCTACGGTTTTATAACTTTATTGGTTTTGTTTTTTGGCTTATATGCAGGCACTTTGGTAGATAAATATAGCCGAAAGGGAAATTTTTTGGCTATTAATCTTATTTGTGGTTCACTCATTTTAGCCATTGCCAGCGCAGGTTTTTACAACCAAGCCTTGCCTCCCTTTTTTGTAATTGCGGTGTTTGGCATTACCCTCCTTAATTACAATATTCATTACCCCACGCTTTACGCCTTTGCACACGAAATTACCGAGCCTAATCAATACCAAAAAGTAAATTCTTGGATAGAGGTGGTAGGGCAATCCACTTCAATTCTCTCGGGGGCACTTGCGGCCCTGCTTATAGATGGCGTAGATACCAGTGCGGGTAAACTAGCCGGATTTGCAATGAATGTTAATTGGCACATTCCGAAGTGGGAGATTTGGGAAATTTTCTTGCTCGATGCCATTACCTACTTCTTGGCAACCTTGCTTATTGCAGGCATTCGATACAAACCAGTACACAAATTTAATCCAGAGCTTGGCTCGGTGGTAAAGCGCGTAAAAACTGGATTTTCGTATTTAAAAGCCAACAAACCCTTGCTCGTATTTGGACTCTTTTCCTACGCTGTTTTTGCGGCCTTGCTGGTTTGCATTCATTCTTTATTGCCCATTTATGTAGAAAAACATTTGCACGAAGATGGGTCGGTTTTTGCAACAGCAGATTTAATTTATGCCATTGGGGCGCTCGGTGCAGGCATGTTTGTGGGTAAGGTATTTGGTTCGAACCAAACCATACAGGCCATTGTTTTTTTAACAGGCTTGGCCGCTGCTCTTTTTTTCTGGGCTTTTGCCTCCCAAGAAGTTTGGGTTATCTATGTTTTTTGTCTGCTTTTAGGATTCAGCAATGCAGGTATTCGAGTGTTGCGATTAACGTATTTTTTTCAGCACATTCCCAACGAAATAATGGGAAGGGTAAATAGTATTTTTAATATGAGTAATGTGCTTATGCGCACCTTGTTTATATTTTTATTTTCGCTTCCATTTTTTACCAGCAGCAGCGATATTGTTTGGGCGTTTTTTATTCTTTCTGTTTTCTTAGCTATTTCTGCTGGGGTTTTATACCAGCAGTTTATGCATAAAAAATAAGTATATTTACCCCCATATGAATAGCATTGCCAACATATTTGGGGCCACAATTTGGCAAAGCAATGGCTCCCCTTTTTTATTTGATGTAGTCTTAATTGATAGCAGAAAATTGCGCTTTACCAAGCAGGCGGTTTTTATTGCTATGAAAGGGGCTAGGCAAGATTCTCATGCCTATTTAAAAGCCGTATATGATGCGGGTGTTCGTAATTTTATTGTGGAAGAAAATGCTTGGAAAGCCACAAACAAATCGCATTTTATTGATAGTAATATTTGGGTAGTTGAAAGTGGCTTAGCCGCCCTACAATCGATAGCCGCCATGCATAGGCATCAATTTAACTACCCCTTATTGGCCATAACGGGCAGCAATGCAAAAACCATTGTAAAAGAATGGTTAGCACAGCTCCTTAAAGCCCATTTTGTTGTGGTTAAAAATCCAAAAAGCTATAACTCTCAGGTGGGAGTGCCGCTTTCTGTTTTACACATGCAGGCTCAGCATAATTTTGCCATTTTTGAAGCCGGTATTTCAGAACCGAACGAGATGCAGAAGTTGGTCAATATCTTGCATCCTAATTTCGGTATTTTTACGCTTTTAGGGGAGGCACATAGCGAAGGTTTTAGCTCCGATTTACACAAACTTTCCGAAAAAAACCTGCTTTTTCAATCCTGCGAAAAAGTATTATTTGGTTCAGACCAAAGCCTTGTTAAAGATTTTTTTTACGGCCTGAACCAAAACTTGCAGCAACAAAATTTACCCAAAAAATATTGGGATTGGTCGAACCAAAACCCGCAAGCCGATTTTTATATTGAAGTAACATCGCAGGCAAATCAAACTGTATTGCGTTGTCAAGGAATAGAGGTTAGCATTCCGTTTACAGATGCGGCTGCTATTTGGAATGCCAGTACTTGCCTCGCTTTTTTGGCTATGCAAGGATTGGATTTGCCGAGTTTTGCGCCACATTTTGCAGATTTGCCTGTATTAGATATGCGCCTTCAATTAAAAGAAGCACAGCAAAATTGTTTGCTTATAAACGATAGTTATAGCGCAGATTTAGGCTCCTTGCGCATTGCTTTAGAATTTTTAGATGAGCATGCCGGGAACTTGCCTAAAACAGTTATTCTGAGCGATTTTTTAGAGAGTGGCATGACCCAAGAAAAGCTCTATGCTACCATCGCGCAATCAACACAAGCACATCAAGTAGAAACCTTTATTGGTATTGGTTCAGCCATAAGTAAACAAGCGCATTTGTTTCAACATAAGCAGGTGTTTTTCTTTCAAAGTACGCAGGCATTTTTGAAAGCGTTTTCGCTTACCTACTTTCATCAACAAGCCATTTTGTTGAAAGGTGCGCGCAGTTTTGCCTTTGAACGGATAGGTAAATTGCTCGAGAAACAAGCCCATCAAACGGTATTCGAAATAAACCTCAATGCCTTGCTGCATAATTTAAATGTTTACCGACAATTGTTGCAGCCTAAAGTGAAGCTAATGGCCATGGTAAAGGCATTTAGTTATGGTGCTGGCAGCTACGAGATTGCCCGGTTATTGCACGCCAACCGAGTAGATTATTTAACCGTGGCATATGCAGATGAAGGCGTTGTTTTGCGCAAAGCGGGTATTGAAACGCCCATTATGGTGATGAATCCAGAGCCACAAAGTTTTGATTTGCTCATCCAATATAACTTGGAGCCAGAAATGTATCACTTCGAAATATTAGAGGCATTTATTCAATCATTAAATGGGGAAGAGGCCAGCATTCACCTTGAGCTTGATTCGGGTATGAAGCGATTGGGTTTTGATACCAGCGAGATTCCTGCCTTAATTCAATGTTTAAAAGCCAATCCGAATCTCCAAATAAAATCTATTTTCTCGCATTTAGCAGCGAGCGAAGACCCACAACACGATGCCTTTACCCAATCGCAAATCGATTTGTTTAAACACAATTCGGATCAGATTATAGCCCATTTTTCTTATCCAATTCTGAGGCATTGTTTAAATAGCGGGGGAATTGCTCGTTTCCCTAATGCCCAATTTGATATGGTTAGGTTGGGAATTGGTTTGTATGGGGTAAATCCTGCTCCCAATAATTTGGCCTTGCAAGCCATTGGAACCCTCAAAACATTGATTTCTCAGGTAAGGGAAATAAGCCAAATAGAAAGCATTGGTTATGGAAGAAAAGGACATTTGCCTAAAGGTGGAAAAATTGCTATTGTGGCCATTGGCTATGCAGATGGCTTAGATAGAAAGCTGAGCAATGGGGTTGGTTCTATGCTGGTAAACGGAAAACTGGCGCCCATTGTGGGCAATATTTGTATGGATATGACCATGCTCGATGTGAGTAACATTGATTGCAAAGCCGGAGATGAGGTAATTGTATTTGGTGAAAATCCCAGTATAGAGTCGCTAAGCGAGCAAATTGGAACCATCCCTTACGAAATTTTAACCGGAGTCTCGCAGCGGGTAAAGCGGGTGTATTTTTATGCGTAAGCTCGGTTTTTTTGCTGTATGTTTAGCTGTAATAATGGCTTGTGTTCAGCCCAAAATAAGGGTTACGCATGCTGCCAAAAATCTTACAACGCCCAGCACAAATAGGGGTACTGTTGTGTTTATTCAAAGCACAGATATTATTGCAAGCAGGGTGGCTCAGGACCAATTTACGCGCATCTTTGCATACCCTTCCACGCAGGCTTATGTGTTTATGAATAAGTCGTACATAGATTCGTTTAATGTGGGCAATTACCAGGCTAAAATGGGTCAACAAAATGTTGCATACATTGTATGTATGCACGTGCAAGAACTGCCTGAACCAAGCTTTCATGCTAACTTTTTGGATGCCTACACCCAGCATTTTGCCAAGTTGATGTATAATCCCATTTACAAGTATACTGCTGCCAAAGCCTACGTGCAGGTATCCGTGTATGAGGCTACAACTAGGCAATTACTTTGGCAGGGTATAAGTGGGCAAGTGCCAGTAGAAAAATTGCCTCAATACCTGCAAAAAATGGTGCCTCGCGTGCAAAAGGAATTGGAAAAAGCAAACTACTTTTCTATTAAAAAATCGAAGCGATAATGCGCATAGGGCTGCCAAGTTTGTTGTGCCTGCACCTTGCCCTTAATGCCTAGTTCTTCACAGATTTGCAATAGCTCATTGGGGTGCCAAAATTTACCCATATCGTTGCGCTTGTTAAGCTTTTGTTTGAACCAATTCCATAACTTCTTTGGCGAGTTATAATAGCTGAAGAATTTTCGTTTATCGCAAATATCACCTATTAAAATTTGTCCGCCCAATTGAGTATGTTCCCATAAAGTTTGTATTACTTCTTTGCCCGTTTTGTAGTCTTCAAAATATTGAAACGAAAAGTACAAGAGTGTTTTGTCAAAGCGTTGGTTCAGACAGAAATTACGGGCATCACCAACAAAAAAATCCATTCGGTTTGAACCTAATTTTTGGGCTTCGGCAATGAGTTTTTCTGAAAAATCTACGCCAACAATGGATTGGCAATAGGGGAGGAGCAGGTGTGATAAATAGGCGTTTCCGCAGCAAACATCCAAAAGCCTATCGGTTTCTTTTAACTGCAATTGTTCGCTAATTTGTTGGGCAATGTTTAGCATTAATTTGGGCTCCAACTCCTTACCCACCATAATTCTCCCCACTTGTTTGGCACCTTTTGATGCCAAAGCCTGTCTATCCCAAAAGTGTTTCCAGTTCATCTATCTTTAATTAACAAGAACAAAGAAACAAAGAAAGATTTGAATAAGGGAATAATCTCTTCATTCAAAACTTCTTTCATTCAAAATTTCTGCTTGGCTGGGCTGAAGCCCACCCCTATTGATTTTTTTTTGCCTTCCTTCCCACCTAAGCCAAGGCTTCGGCGGGCTATTCATACTTCATACTTCATACTTCATAATTTTTTGTTTATTGTAATCAATATTTTTAGCTATAAATAGTTGTTTGTGATAAACAGTTTTGATATCTTTGTTGACTATTATGTAAGAAAAATGGATCAAATTTACATTGAACATAAAGACACGCTAGCATCCTTAAAGCCTCGGTTCAGGCGAGATTTTATGGATGAAATAGATTGGAACGAGCCATTATTATTTATCTTAGGTGCAAGGGGTGTAGGGAAAACAACGCTTATACTACAACATATTAAGGAAAGATTTGGCAACAATGCTGCCGCTCTTTATATCAGTATGGATGATCTTGCCTTGTCTAACTACACTTTGCTTAGCATGGCTAAACATCATGCTCAAAACGGCGGTACACATTTGTTTGTAGATGAAATTCATAAGTATCAAAATTGGAGTCAAGAGTTAAAAAACATCCGTGATAAAATAAAAGAGTTAAAAGTAGTTGTTTCTGGTTCTTCTATTTTAGATATATACAAAGGCAATGCAGATTTAAGTAGAAGAAGTGTGGTTTATAACCTGCATGGATTGTCGTTTAGGGAGTATCTAAATATTGAACTGAAACTCAATTTGCCTAAATTTTCTCTGGAAGAAATTCTCAAGGAACATGAAAACCTTACACCTCAATTGCTGGAACAATTTAAACCCTTGCAGCATTTTCCAACGTATTTAAAATATGGGTATTTCCCCTTTTATTTGGAGGGAATTAAAAACTACCACCACAAATTGGGCAATGTGCTCAATGTTGTTTTAGAGCAAGATATGGCATTACTAGAAAGTGTAGATTTAGTAAAAATACCTAAAATTAGAAAGTTAATTTACTTATTGTCTACGCAAGTTCCTTATCAACCTAATATTACCAAATTGGCCGAGACCTTAGAAATAGACAGAATTACTTTACTGCATTATTTAAACTCACTACAAAAAGCATCGGTATTAAATTTAGTGCGTTTAAATGGTAAATTATATACCCAACTTACTAAGCCAGATAAGATTTATCTACAAAATACCAATTTACTTTATCTTAGTCAATCCGCAGTAAACATAGGCACATTGAGAGAAACATTTTTTGCCAATCAAGTAGGAATAAATCACCAATTAACCTTGGCCCAACAAGGCGATTTTATAATTGATAATACCTACACTATTGAAGTAGGTGGCGCCCATAAAAATTTTAATCAAATTGCCAATATTCAAAACAGTTATTTGGCCATCGACGATTTGCCCCAAGGCGTTAAAAATAAAATTCCCCTCTGGCTCTTCGGCTTTATGTATTGATTCTTTGGGTTTTGGTCTTTAGTCTTTGGTCCTTTGTCATCATTCGTAATTCGTAATTCATAATTCGTAATTCATACTTCACCCATGATGGTATTTTTCGCCTTTGATGATGGTGAAGGCACGGTACAATTGTTCGCCGAAAATGAGGGGCACCAATTGGTGAGAGAAGGTGAAGGCAGAGAGGGATAATTTGGCATTTGCGCGTGCGTATACGCTGTCATCAAAACCGTAGGCGCCTCCTATGATAAATACAATATGATTGGTTTGGTGTTGCAGTTTTTCTAAATATTGGGCAAATTGTTCGCTGCTAAAACTTTTGCCTTTATCGTCTAATAGTACTACAAAATCTGTGGGTAATATTTTTTTTAGTATGACTTCCGCTTCCGTTTTTTTAATGGCATCTTCTTCTTTGCTCTTACTATTTACCACCAATAACTCGTCGCTGAATTTGGTATAATGTTGCAGGCGTTTGGCGTATTCAGCAAACCCGCTTTGTGCAAAGTCTAAGTGCAGTTTTCCAATTCGGATTAAACTTATTTTCATAGCATGTTTGTGTGAAACTACAAAGGAACTAAGGAACAAAGAAAGGCCATTTCCTTCGTTCCTTAGTTCCTTCGTAGTTTACCAATTACGCGGGTGGAGTATCCTTTTTCTTTTTAGCCGATTTTTTACCCGAGCTGCTAATTTTTAATTCGCCTGTGTTGGCTTCTTTGTCGTAGTCAATTTCTATGGTATCGCCTTCACTCATTTCCATCTTTAGGAGTTCTTCGGCAATGGGGTCTTCCACAAATTTTTGTATGGTGCGCGATAAAGGCCTAGCACCTAAATCAGCATCAAAACCTTTGTCGGCTAAAAATTCTTTGGCCGAATCACTAAACTTAATTTTAAATCCTAATTCCTCAATTCTGCCCAATAACTTGGCTAGGTTCAGGTCTAAAATACTTCGGATAGAATCGCGTTCCAATGAGGAGAATACAATTACATCATCAATTCTATTTAGGAACTCAGGAGAGAAGAAGCGTTTTAATGCGTTTTCTATTACAATTTTATTGTTCTTGTCGGTATCGGCAGATTTACTTGGCGTAGAAAATCCAACACCTCCACCAAAATCTTTTAATTGTCTTGAACCTAAGTTCGAAGTCATGATAATGATGGTATTTCTAAAATCTACTTTCCTGCCCATACTATCGGTGATAAAGCCTTCGTCTAACACCTGCAATAGTATATTAAATACATCTGGATGCGCTTTTTCAATTTCATCCAAAAGCACAACGGCATAGGGCTTTCTGCGAATCTTCTCGGTAAGCTGTCCGCCTTCTTCATAACCAATATATCCGGGAGGCGCTCCCACTAATCTGCTCACCGCAAATTTCTCCATGTACTCGCTCATGTCTATGCGAATCATGGCTTCCTCGGTATCGAATAAATACTTAGCCAATACTTTGGCCATCTCTGTTTTTCCAACGCCGGTAGGACCTAAAAACACGAAGGAGCCAATGGGTTTGTTCGGGTTTTTTAATCCGGCGCGGGTACGCTGAATGGCTTTGGTTAATTTTTTAATGGCCTCATCTTGCCCAATCACTTTTCCGGCTAGTTCTGAACCCATGTTTAAGAGTCGCTGACCTTCACTTTGGGCAATGCGTTTTACTGGCACACCCGTCATCATGGCAATTACTTCGGCTACGCTTTCTTCTGTAACACTGTAACGTTGCGATTTTGTGTCTTCTTCCCACTTCGCTTTTTCAGTTTCTAGCTGCTCCAATAAGTGTTTTTCTCTATCACGTAATTTGGCCGCTTCTTCGTATTTCTGACTTTTTACAACCTTATTTTTTTCTATCTTAATATCTTCAATTTGCTTCTCCAATTCAAGAATATTGGCCGGCACGTGAATATTGCTTAAGTGCACACGGGCGCCCGCTTCATCCATTACATCTATGGCTTTATCCGGTAAATGTCTATCGGTTAAATACCTGCTACTCATTTTCACACAAGCTACAATTGCTTCTGGCTCGTAGTTTACGCTGTGATGTGCTTCGTATTTATCTTTGATGTTATTTAAAATCTCAATACTTTCATCGGCAGTGGCTGGTTCAACCATAACCATTTGAAACCTGCGTTCTAGTGCACCATCTTTCTCTATGTACTGGCGGTATTCGTTGAGCGTTGTGGCACCAATACATTGAATTTCTCCGCGGGCTAAAGCTGGCTTAAACATGTTGGATGCATCTAAAGAACCACTGGCTCCACCTGCACCCACAAGTGTATGTATTTCGTCTATAAATAAAATTACGTCTGGAGATTTTTCAAGCTCGTTCATCACGGCTTTCATGCGTTCTTCAAACTGACCACGGTATTTGGTTCCAGCAACTAAACTGGCTAAATCAAGCATTACAATGCGCTTGTTAAACAATACTCTAGATACTTTTCTTTGAATGATACGCAAGGCTAAACCTTCAGCAATGGCTGTTTTACCTACACCTGGTTCGCCAATTAAAATGGGGTTGTTCTTCTTTCTACGAGATAATATTTGCGATACGCGCTCAATCTCTTTTTCTCTACCCACGATAGGGTCGAGTTTGCCCTCTTCGCCGGCCTTGGTTAGGTCGCGACCAAAATTATCTAAAACGGGGGTCTTAGATTTAGAATCGGGTTTACGCGGTTCTGGCTTGCGCTCTTCGGGCTGATTGCCAAAAAAATCTTCTTCTTCTGCGGGCATTTCGTTTCTTGTTTCGCTGAGATTACCCTCAACGGCGGCTTTAAAAATTTCGTAACTAATTCCAAACTGACCCAAAATCTGCGAGGCCAAGTTATCTTCATCGCGCAATATGGATAGCAATAAATGCTCGGTTCCAATAATATCGGTTTTAAATATTTTAGCCTCAAGGTAGGTTATTTTTAAAACCTTTTCGGCTTGTTTGGTTAGCGGAATATTCACAAAATTGGTATTGTTTGTGGCCGATCCCCTAATATTATCTTCAATAGTTTTCTTCACCCTCAATTGGTCAACATCCAATGCTTTTAAGGTTTTTAACGCCTTGCCATCGCCTTCTCTAATAAGGCCCAATAGGAGGTGTTCAGTGCCAATATAATCGTGACCCAAACGTATGGCTTCCTCTCTGCTGTAAGAAATTACGTCTTTAACGCGCGGTGAAAATTTTGCTTCCATGTATCTAATAACAGAACTTTTTAAAATTGGTTCCGTAACAAGGGCAATTTATAAAAATAATTACGAATTACGAATTAAAAATTAAAAATTATCATCAGCCCGCCGAAGCCATAACGTAGGAGGGAATTAATTGCGATTGGCGATGGATGTTTTTTGTCGATAGACCATAGTCCATGGACAATAGTTTTTGACTCGTTGTTTTTAAAAGAAAAGGCGTTGCAAATTGCTAAAAGTTTCATGTATGGCTAAAACTTTTAGCATCATAAAACTACCAATAATGTCTGAACGCAAACGGCAACAGAGGTTAGAAAGTAATATCTGATTTACGCAAATTTAATAGGGGCGCTAGCCCTGACATCTCAGTAGCCAAGTTGGTTCCAACACCCATTCCCCCGAGGAGCGTTAGCCCTAACATCACATTGCTGTGTAATGGATGTAATCATTGTTGCGCCTGTGCAACAAGGAAAGCAAAAAAATGTCGAACACCGAACGCTAAATATCGAATTTCGAAGGAATAAAAACCATCGACTATGGACCATGGACTACAAATGCTCCTTCAAAATCTTATTCAACCACTTTAGCATGAATAAGGTCATGAGGGCAGCTGCGCCTAACAAAACCATATTTACTAAGAAGAAGTTGGCTTTGTTTTCATAGCCATCCCACAATGTGGCCAAAATTCCCGAAAGTTTATTACCTAAACTCGTACTTAAAAACCACCCACCCATCATCACAGCGGTAATGCGTTTCGGACTTAATTTAGAGACCAAAGAAAGTCCCATCGGACTTAAAAATAATTCTCCAATAGTGATTACGCCGTAACACGAAATGAGCCACATAGGCGAAACCTTCACGCTGCCATTGCTGCCAACATATACAGCCGCTACCATAACCAAAGTAGATACGGCCGAAATTAATAATCCCAAGGCAATTTTAGTAGCGGTACTTGGCTCCCTTCCGCGTCGGTTCAGCCAGGCAAAAAAGCCTACCACTACGGGGGTTAACACAATCACCCAAAACGGATTAATGGATTGAAACAATTCTGTGTTGTACAAGTATGTTGTGCTGCCCTCAGCGGGTAATTTCTCTGGCGCCATGTTTTTAAAATAGGCGGGTTTATCCCACACTTTTACGGGCTTGCCATTTTCTTTTATCACCTGGAAATTCTCGTTGAATAAGGGAACTGTATCGTTGGTATAATTTACTTTTTCGGCCAAATATAAACTGCTAGCTGTTGGCTGAATTACGGTTGGTAACTCTCTATCCGTATAAAATTGCGCCCAAGTAGTTAGCGCGGTACCATTTTGCTTAAACACGGCCCAAAACATAACCGATACCGCCATAATACTCAACAAGGCCGCAAGCGGACGTTTATCTTCCACACTGGCTTTTACATATAAACCTACATAGAAAATAATCACAGGAATGGTAGCAAAAATAAAGGCATCGGTACTGTCTGAACCAAAAATGTTTCCAGGGAAAAACCAAGCACCTGCACCCACTACAATAGCAGGTAAAAATACTTGGGCAAAGATGCGTGCCAAAGGCATGTCTTCTGCTTGAACTGCCTTAATTACGTCTACATGTCGGTAATGTCTCATGCCTATTAAAAAGGTGGCAATGCCTATAAACATGCCCACTCCTGCGGTGGCAAAGGCATAACCCCAACCATATCTGTTTCGCATATAGGCTGCAAATAAATTACAAACACATGCGCCAATATTTATACCCATGTAAAAGATATTATAACCGGCATCTTTGTGCGCTTTATATTGTGGTTCGCTGTATAAATTTCCCAATAGGGTAGAGATGTTTGGCTTAAAAAAACCATTGCCCATAATAATTAAAAACAAGGAAATGTAGAAGCTTGTCATGCCCGGCAGCGCCAAACCCATATATCCTAAGCCCATCAACACGCCACCAATTAATATCGAATTTTTATAACCTAATATTCTATCGGCCAATAATCCGCCCAAAAATGGGGTCAAAAATACGAATGCAATAAAGGTTCCATAGATATCTGCCGCCTCTTTGCGATCCATGCCCATACCACCTTTATCAATGCTTTCGGTGAGGTACAGTTGAAAAATTCCAATCATTAAATAATAACCGAATCGTTCCCAGAGTTCGGTAAAAAATAAGAAATTTAATCCTTTAGGGTGTTTTGTTGCCATTGGGCAATAATATGTTTTTTTTTATTTTGTTGGGTATTTTCTCTGTGGAGAATTTGTGTTTACCCGGGTGATTTGCCTGAATTGAATGTTTGTACCTTTTTCCTTGATGAAAAAGCCCACTTCGATTCCTCAGGGCAGGCTCCAAAGAAATAGGTCGTACTGATTCCATCGTTGTGAGCTTTGTGTTAAAAAAAGAAAATCTGCGAAATCTCTGATACCTCCGCGGAATCTGCGTGAAAGGGTGCTCACGTAAAACAAATAGGTCGTTCTGATTCCATCGTTGTGCGCTTTGTGTTTTCCTTTGTGCGCTTTGTGTTAAAAATGCTAGGAGCCAGTTGCCAGCAGCCAGCAGCCCAATTCCCCCACCGCACGCCAAACCCTCAAACAGCTGACTGCACCAATTAATAGGTCGGGGTAAGGTTTGTTTATATAATTAAAATTTATCCCGTAGGGATTATATTTTTTTGCTACCGAAATGTAATCCCTACGGGATATTTGGATTTGCGTGGTTGGGATGATTTGCTACCGAAATGTAATCCCTACGGGATAATTGGAATTGCGTGGTTGGGATGATTTGCTACCGAAATGTAATCCCTACGGGATAATTGGAATTGCGTGGTTGGGATGATTTGCTACCGAAATGTAATCCCTACGGGATATTTG